>DATAQX010000327.1:0-8644 GCA_036264455.1 Silvibacterium sp.
CACGGCCTTACCGGCTACAAGACCTGTGCCATCGACGCGGACTGGTCTGGCCAGAAGCTTGTCTGGAAGAAGCGAAAAGGATAGTAGGCATCTTTCCCGGCAATCGCCGTCGCGCCATACCGAACGGGTTAAAGTGAGTACATGGAACTTCCGGGATTGGATGAACTCCGCCGTGCAACTGAACTCGTGCGCAAAGTGATGCCGCCAACGCCAACCTATACGTGGCCATTGCTGAATAATCGTTGCGGGACCGAAGTCTGGGTAAAGCACGAGAACCATTCTCCCGTGGGCGCATTCAAGCTGCGCGGCGCAACTGTCTACCTGGACTCGCTGGCGCGTGAGCATCCCAATCTGACCGGCGTAGTGGCAGCAACGCGGGGCAATCATGGGCAAGGTGTCACCTTGGCCGCCGGGTTGCGCGGATGGGCCGCGACCATTGTGGTTCCCTATGGCAACAGCCGTGAGAAGAATCGCGCGATGCAGGCACTCGGCGCGGAGCTTATCGAGCACGGAGAAGACTTCCAGGCTGCAAACGAATACGCGACTGTGTTAGCGGAAGAGCGCGGACTGCACAAAGTAGCGTCGTTCGACCGGCTGCTGGTGGTAGGCACCGGAACCTACGCGCTCGAGATGTTTGAGACAGCCCCTGAACTGAATACGGTATTCGTACCTGTTGGACTGGGCTCTTCAATCTGCGGAGTGATTGCCGCTCGCGCGGCACTGGGATTGAAGGCCCGGATCGTCGGTGTAGTGGCCAAGGCGTCCCCGTCATATGCCTTGTCCTTCACCGCCGGCAAAGTTGTGCCCCATGAGGCAGGCACCAAAATCGCCGACGGCCTGGCGTGCCGTCTACCGGTCGAAGAGGCGCTCGCAGTGATGTTGAAGCATGTCGACCGCTTCGTCGAAGTCACCGAGGATGAGATTGGATCGGCGATGCGCGCGATTTATGAAGACACGCACAACGTAGCCGAAGGTGCGGGCGCCGCGGCGATTGCCGCAGTCCTCAAAGAGCGCAAGGAAGTCGAAGGCAAACGCGTGGGCGTGGTGCTGACGGGCGGAAATGTCGACCGCGAGGTGTTTCTGGGAGCGCTGGGCACGGCATGACGACGAAAAAACTGATTCCCTTGCAGCACGGTGCTTTGCATCATTGCTTTGGCTGCGGACAGGAGAACAAGACCGGGTTGCGGCTGAAGTTTTTCGTCGATGCCGAACAGCAGATTGTGTGCCGCGTTCGCGTGCCGCGGCGATTTGCAGGGCCTCCGGGGCATGTACACGGCGGCATAATCGCAGCGCTGCTCGACGAGGCGATGAGCAAGGCCAACCGACAGTTTGGCATCGTAGCCATGACGCGGCAAATGGAAGTCGAGTATCTGAAGCCTGTCCCACTGATGATGTCGCTCAAATTAACGGCACATCATGTGAGCGCCAACGGAAGAAAGCATCGATGCGAGGCACAGATCAGCGATCAAGAGGGCACTGTCCTGGCGCAGGCCCAGGCGCTCTTTATTGCGGTAAATGCGGCAATACTCAACACCGAAGCTGTGCGTCGCTAAGCAGATGTCGCGGCCTTGGAGTGCGGTTCTGCTTTCGCGGACCGGTTCGACGAACCCAGGAACCATGGCTTGACCCGGGTGCGCAACGAATCAGTGCGCTTCTCAAAGAGAAACCACACCAGCTGCGCATAAAGCATTACCACCGCGAAAATTGCGCAGCCGATCAGTACATGACCTGGAGTTGGAACCCATCGCGCCTGTGCCATCCACGCTGCGAGGAAAACCAGGAATGGGACATGCACCAGGTACAGGGTGTAGGAGGAGCGCGATAAAACCTCCGCTGTCCAGTTGTACGCGCTCGGCATCGAAGTGCGGGAGCAACTCAAAACTGCATACATAAGAGCTGCTACGGCGATCCCCAGAACGTAATCGGCCCCGACAAAGCGCGTTTGCTTGCACCAGACCAGAACGGCAGAGCACGCCAGCACAGCGGCAGGAATCGACAACCGGCGCACAAATACGATGTCGATAGGCAGAGGCGGCAGATAGTGAATCGCAACGCCCATCAGCCAGATAAGCCCCATGAGCGCAATTTTGGGATGTACGAATACCAGGACAGCAACCAGCAGAAGAACATTCAGGAGCCGCAGCGGGACTGATAGTCGTGGCCACAACGCACAGACCATGAACGGGAACGCGATGTAATACCAGAACTCGTTAGCCAGACTCCAAAGCGGACCGTTTGAGCCGAATGTCGGAACATACATTCCTTGAAGAAATGCATAGTTGCCGATCATGATGGGAATACTTAGGCGGCTCTGGACAGCAAACGTCAGTTCATGGGTTCCTGTGTTTCCTCCGTAAATACCATCCGTTCCGAAGATGTGGATTCCGGTGAGATCAAGAAGACCTCCCAGGACAAGCGCCGGAACCAGCACCGCGTACAGACGCGTAAGCCGGTTGAGCAGGTAGGCGCGCCACGACCAGCGATCGACAGCAACGGAGCGAAGAACGCTGCCTCCTACCAGATAGCCGCTAAGCACGAAAAATACGATCACCCACTGATGTCCAAGTCCGGTAACCAGGTAGCCCGCGGCAAGCAGCGGGTTGTGGTGTGGCAGCTTCTGGTAATCCTGAAAGAAGAAATCGCGCAGGTGACTCAGGCAGACACTGACGGCGGCGATGCCTCGTAGCGCATCGAGATGCGTGGACGCGGTGCCTTGCGGTCTGCGGAGATGGGATGGCGCCTGTCGAGAAGCACTAGACATGGGGAGCCCGAACCGGCCTCGTGGTTTGCCGCCAGGCCATTCTTGTGGCGAGTGTAACGAAGAAGCCAACTCATCACAAGAATGGGAGGAGAGTGGCTGTTCGCGCCGAGCCTTGGATTTAGTGCCGTATGAAAACTGTTAAACTGGAGTTTCAGAGTTATTACTGGTCAGCGCGCTGCTGGACCTTATTTGTCCAGCACTTGACCGCGCTTTAGAAACGGGAGGCACATCATGGCAAATCATGCGGCAACCAACGGCAGCTACTCCGATAACGGCACGGGCTTGCGGCTTAAAGTCGGGCTGGCCGAGATGCTGAAGGGCGGCGTGATTATGGACGTGATGAACGTCGAGCAGGCGAAGATTGCCGAGCAGGCCGGAGCCGTCGCCGTTATGGCGCTTGAGCGCGTCCCAGCGATGATTCGCGCTGAAGGCGGCGTGGCGCGCATGGCAAAGCCCAGCCTCATCAAGGAAATCATCGCCTCGGTTTCGATTCCGGTCATGGCCAAGGCTCGCATCGGCCACTTCGCCGAGGCGCAGATCCTGCAGCAGCTCGGCGTCGACTTCATCGACGAGAGCGAGGTCCTCACTCCCGCCGACGAGGCGCACCACATCGACAAGCACGCCTTCAAGACGCCCTTCGTCTGCGGCGCGCGCGACCTCGGCGAAGCCCTCCGCCGTATCGCGGAAGGCGCGGCCATGATCCGCACCAAAGGCGAGGCCGGCACCGGAGACGTCGTCCATGCCGTCAAGCATATGCGCCAGATTGTGCAGGAAATGAAGGCGCTCACCGTGCTCAGCGATCAGGAACTGTACGTCGCCGCCAAAGAGCACCGCGCGCCTTACGAACTCGTACGCATGGTTGCCAGGACCGGCAAACTGCCCGTGCCCAATTTCTCAGCCGGCGGTATCGCCACACCCGCCGACGCGGCTCTGATGATGCAGCTCGGCGCAGAATCCGTCTTCGTCGGCTCCGGAATCTTCATGAAGGAACGGGCCACGCCGCTCGACGTTGAACTTAACGAGAAGGGTCAGCCGAACAATCCCGCGGAACGCGAGGAAGCCGAGTCCCGCGCCAAGGCTATCGTCATCGCCACCACCCACTACGACGATCCGAAGATACTCGCGGAAGCAAGCGAGCAGGTAACCGGCTCGATGAAGGGTCTGGCCGTCGCCGGTATCGAAGAGAGTCAATTGCTGCAGACACGCGGCTGGTGAGGATTGGCCGTCCACGACATTCAGCGAGCTAAGATATTGTTGAGAGTGGACGAATCCAACCCAACCACAAGCCAGGAATCACTTCCCCGCATTGGCGTGCTCGCCATCCAGGGCGACTTTGACGCTCACGCGATCGCCCTCCGGGAGGCAGGCGCGGATCCAGTGCTCGTCCGCAAGCCGGAGCAGCTCGATGACATCGATGGCCTGGTCATCCCTGGGGGTGAATCGACGACATTTCTCAAATTTCTCGAGCGTGATGGCTTTCTCGACCGCCTTCAGGCTTTTGTCCAAAGCCGTCCCACCTTCGGCACTTGCGCCGGCTGTATTCTTCTCGCCAGAGAAGTAACGAATCCGGTCCAGCAAAGCCTGGGAGTACTCGACGCCACCGTCGAGCGCAATGCCTATGGACGCCAGGTTGACAGTACCATCGAAACCTCCAACACGAAGCTCGGTGGCGGCCCGATGGAGCTTGTCTACATTCGCGCGCCTCGCATCGTGAAGACCGGTACCGGAGTCAAGGTCCTCGCCGAGCGCGGCGGCTACCC
This sequence comes from Silvibacterium sp., assembly GCA_036264455.1. Lineage (GTDB taxonomy): Bacteria > Acidobacteriota > Terriglobia > Terriglobales > Acidobacteriaceae > Silvibacterium. The sequence continues at coordinate 4,522 of DATAQX010000327.1, forward strand.
TGTTCTTGTCGAGCAGGGCCAGATCCTGGCCGCAACCTTTCATCCTGAGCTTTCCGCCGACCGCCGCGTGCACCAGCACTTTGTCGACCTGGTACGCGAACACTCCACCGTTCGTTCCTGAGGAATGATCCGGAATATGCACACGCCTCAGATGCTGCTCGAAGCTTTGCGCGTGGCGTGGATGCCGCCCAATGGCGCACTGCACGGCATTGCCCTCGACAGACTGATGCGCTGGAATCTGATCGCGCTGTGTATCTGCTTCCTCGCTGCGCATGTGTGGCTGATTGCCGCAATCCTGCGCCGCCGCAGCTTCAATCAGACAACAATCCCCGCCGCATTCCGCTGGATCATCCTGACCTCACTCTGCGCGATGTACATCTGGATGGCCATCACCGCGCAGCGCCTGTGGGCCGAGAGCCGCTTCGTTGGACCCGAACCTGAAGCCATGCAGGTCGAAGTTGTTGGCCAGCAATTCCAGTGGTACTTTCGCTATCCGGGAGAAGACGCGGCGTTTGGAGCAACGCGGCCTGAGCTGGTGAACGCGCCGGGTGGAAATCCCCTCGGCCTCGATGCCCGCGATCCGCGCAGTGCCGATGACATCGTATCCAGTGTCCTTGTCCTTCCCGTGGACCGCGAAGTCGATCTCCGGCTGCGCTCCCTTGACGTCATCCATGGTCTCTTCATCCCCGGCATGCGCCTCAAAGAAAACGCCGTTCCCGGACTCGTACTCCATGTCCACTTCACTCCGTCCGTGCCGGGAGCTTATCCCATCCTCTGCAGTCAGGTCTGCGGATCAGGCCACGCACGCATGCAGGCAATGCTATCCGTCGTCTCGCCGGCAGAATTCGATACATGGCTGGCTGCGCGCCAGCGAGCCCGGGCGGAGAAAGCCGCCCCATGAGATCGCGCATATTCACGACCCATCATCGCACCCTGGGAATCTTCTACCTGTTCCTCGCGCTGGCCGCGGTAACCGTGGGAACACTGCTCTCGCTCGTCATGCGTCTGCATCGCGTCTGGCCGGACCTCTCACTTCCCTTCTTCGGCGCGATGAAACCGGAAGATTATCTCGCGCTGGTCACCATGCACGGCACGCTTATGGTCTTCTTCGTGCTGACCATCGCGCCGCAGATTGCCTTTGCGAATCTGGTGCTGCCCGAACAGATCGGCGCACGTGGCATGGCATTTCCCCGCCTGAATGCAGCGGCCTTCTGGCTGACGGCGTTGGCGCTTCTCGTCCTGCTCGCAGCATTCTTCGTGCCGCATGGCGCGCCCATATCAGGATGGACAAGCTATCCTCCGCTGAGCGCCGTGCCATCGGCTGGACCCGGCCAGGGCGCGGGCATGGATCTTTGGCTCGCGAGCATCGGCATCTTCTGCCTGGCATCGTGGCTGAGCGCGGTCACCATGCTGACCACAATTCTCGGCGAGCGCCGCGCTGGGATGACCTGGTCTCGTCTGCCCATGACGGTATGGGCTTGGCTGATCACGTCCATCCTCACGCTGCTGGTCTTTACTGTACTGCTGGCTGCGGTGCTTTTGCTCTTCTCTGATCGGCACTTTGGCTCGAGCTTCTTCGTTCCCATGGGCGACCTCGTCAACGGGCGCATCGTCGGCCGCGGGGACGGCTCGCCACTTCTCTGGCTGCATCTCTTCTGGTTCTTCGGTCATCCGGAGGTTTATATCGCCATCCTCCCCGGTATGGGGCTTGCGACTTCCCTTTTCGCTAACTTCGCGCGCCGCCGGCCGATCGGCTATCGGCTCATGGCAGCCATGCTGGTTGCCATCGGACTCCTTGGCCTGGTCGTCTGGGGACACCATATGTTCGTGAGCGGCATGAATCCCTACGCGGGCACGGCTTTCGCGCTCACTACGATGGCCATAGCAGTTCCCAGCACAATCGAAGTTCTGTGCTGGCTGGCCATTCTCTGGGGAGGCAGCCTCCTGCTTCGGACGCCGATGCTCTTTGCGCTTGGTTTTCTCTCCTTTTTTATTGCCGGCGGATTAACCGGCCCCATCCTCGCCCAGCCGGCCCTCGATGCGTACTTGCACAACACGTTCTTTGTCGTAGCGCACTTTCACCTGGTAATGGCCATGGCCGGAGTCTTCTCCATCTTCGCTGGCATCTACTACTGGTTTCCGCTCATCACAGGACGCATGATGAACGAAACCCTGGGCAAGCTGCACTTCTGGATCACGCTGATCGCCGCCTACGGGACCTTTCTCCCAATGCACCTTTCCGGACTTGCCGGCGAGCCGCGCCACTACGAACGCCTCAGCGGCCCTGCAACCTCTTTCCCGGCACTTTTACCCGTCGAGCGGGGCATCACACACTCCGCTCTGCTTCTTGCAGCGGCGCAACTCATTTTTTTGTGGAACCTTTTTGCCAGCGCGCGCCGGGGCCGTATTGCCGAACCAAATCCATGGGAGGCCACCACGCTCGAATGGGCTCCGGAGAGCGGACGCAGTCGGGTGGAACGCGGGCCGTACGAATATGAAATTCCAGCTAACGAAACGAACTTTAATCCGCAATGGGAAAGGGCAGCAAAAGAGGAGTAAACTGTGCTGCTAGGGGACTGCGATGCCTGCGACCTTTACTCGTCACCCAGTTGAGATTGAGCGGAAAGACACCGGCATCGGCGGCAAGCCGCCTCTCGATAGGCGTCCGACAGGCGGCGGAGGCGATGGAGATAACTGGGAGAATCGCCCGCCTGGCCGGCGCGGCCCTCGCGAATTACTCTCTCGGTACCGTCTGGGAGTGCTCTTCGCCCTTGCCGGCGACCTGATGTTCTTCGTCGCCCTGGTCAGCGCCTTCTTTGTGCGCCAGAGCGCGGGACACTTCGACGCCCGCGAGAATTACGTCTCCGATTGGCATCCTCTCGCCGTTCCCCCTATCCTCTGGATCAACACCGCCATCCTCATTCTGAGCAGCCTCACCATGGAGATGGCACGCCGCCAGCTCTTCCACGAAATCGACGTGATGGACGAGTGGCTTGGCCTTGGCCGCCCCGCTGTCAAACGCGCCACTCCCTGGCTGGTGGCGACGGTAATTCTGGGCGTGCTTTTTCTTGCCGGGCAATGGATCGCCTGGGAACAGCTCGTCCAGCAGGGTTTCCGCTACACTTCGCCCGACCCCAGCAGCCACTTCTTCTACCTGATTACGGGTGTGCACGGCGCACACCTGCTGCTCGGCATAGTCGCGCTCGCCACAGCGCTCGGTGCGCTCTTCATACTGCGGCGCGTGGAGATGCGTCAGATCGTCGTCGACTGTACAGCGTGGTACTGGCACACCATGGGCCTCTTCTGGATCTTCCTCTTTGGCCTGCTCGTCTTCTTCCAGTGAAAAACACCTGTCATCCCGAGCGGAGCGCAGCGCAGCCGAGGGACCTGCAGTTCGGTAGAGCGCGAGGTGCCTATCCTGTGCTCCGAGCTCTGTGTTCTAAAATCGAAGCCGAGATGCCTCACCGGCTCCATCTACTGATCCTCACTCTCGCCCTCGCTCTCCCTCCACTCTCTCATGCCCAGGGATGCAGCCTTTGCCGGGACACTACCGCTGGCTCAGCCCCACGCGTCCGCCAGGCACTGCGCCGCGCGATTCTTATTCTCGGGCTGCCTGCGGGCGCAGTCTTTCTTGGCATTCTGCTTGTGGCGCGAAAGACCAAACCACGCGAAGATCTCGACTAGCTCAGTGCTCGGGCTTGCCTCGGGAATTTCAACTGCCGTGAAAAACCTGCACCTCGCCGCGCTTTTAGCATTCTTGACATAGCCTTGCCGGAAGAGCACAGTTTCACCACTTGCCGAACAGTAGCTGGTTTGTCATCCTGAGCCTTCGCGCTCCGCCGCTCTGGCGTCAAGAACCCGAAAAGATGAGGTGACCCATCTCAAAGTAATACAACAGGCAATAGAGTTGATCCGCCATTCATCACCCTACCCCCCAAGGAGATGACATGCGAAAACTGCTCACATTGATCTTCGCGCTTCCCGTAATCTTCTGGATCGCTGGCTGCAAGTCCTCACAGCCGCCTGTGCCTGCCAGCCCACAAGCCACCACCGGAGGCGAATCTCCATCGGCCGGCTATACCTTCGAGCGCGGGTATCCTGCTGCTTCGACCGCCCAGGATGC
>DATAQX010000339.1:0-6781 GCA_036264455.1 Silvibacterium sp.
CAGCCACACCGGCGGTCCTGCGAGCTTCGCGCAATTCGCCTTTGGATTAGCCAGATCCGCCACCGTCGTGCCGCCGAAGTTCGCTGTCCTGATCGGATACCCGATGCCATCCTTACCCGCAGCGATGCAGATGCCGGTCTGGAAAATGCAGGCCGGCCCGGCCGAGCCCCAGTCTTCGTCTGACCAGTTCCCCGTGGCCATCTTTGGATAGACGAGAACCGTTGCGTGGTTATTCTCGTCGACGCTCATCTCTACTCGCGCGTCTTTGAGAGAGGTGTTGCTCATCCCCTGATTCACCGCTCGTATGGCTTCACTAGGAGCGCTCTCTCCTGAGAGCTTCGCGGCAGGCATCTTCTGTTGCCCCGCTCGCACCAGGTCCGTCCATGGCGTCCAGTGATCGATCACCCGCAGACTCGCCGGCGTTGCTCCAGTGGCAGGAGTGTACTGCAGCTTGATGAACGACTCGCCCCACTGCGTCTTGCCATCGAAATCGCCGTTGCCGGTGATCGCGTAGAGAAAGCCTTGATTGTCGGCGACCAGCCCCTGTCCACCCATCCAGATGCCAGCGCCCTCTCCCTGCGTCGTTGCCAGGGCGGTGGTGATTGCATTGGTAGCGCAGTCGAAGGCGAAGATCCATCCCGCCGCACCGCCTCCGCTTTCCATGACCGTGCCTGAAGCCCAGAAGACGGTTTTGCGGCCATTTACATTCGTAAGCACCAGCGAGCTCCGCTGTTTTCGCATAGCACTGGAGTAGGTTTGTGTTCCGCTGCTGCCGGCTACCAGAACGGGCGGCACCACCTGCGTTCCATCCGCTGCGTTCAGGACGAAGACATAATGGTTCGCCTTCTGCGGCGTGCCGTCGGGCGAAACCCACGCCACCAGATACACCCTCTGCGTGTCGGGATCGATGACGCCTGTGCTCAGGACACCCCATTTGTCATTGATGGCGTGGCAATCAATCGTCGGGTAATTTCCGGCGCAGCCATCCGGTCTGGTCTTCTCAGGGCCTGTGGGTGAGTTTCCGTTGATCGGTATACCCAATCCTGTACCTAAAGTGACGCTCCACAAACCCACGCCCGTGTGCGCATCAACGCCCCGTACAACGTTCGCCATGGATGGCAGCACCATCAGATCGTGCGTCGTGCCGTCGGCAACCTTCACGTTCGGCAGGATGAGTGGCTGCGCTTCCATGCCTCGCGCATCCCCATACACCGGAATGGTGGTGGCTCGGACAATCCCTTTCGATCCAACTGAGGCCTGCGTGAGTACCGTCTCACGCGGGTTCCAACCACTCCTTGAGTTGTCTGCGGACCGGGTGAGCCACGGAACCATCGTTTGTGCCGGGAGATTGAGGGACGTCAGGCAGAGAGCTGTTCCCGTCGCTGCTCGAAGCACCACGTACCTAAGCATGGAATCGAATCGTTCGCCGACGATGGGCACAGGACACCTCCAAACTGAGGACCAGATGCGCCTGATTAAATGTCGAGGCTGATAGAAAGACAAGTAAAAATTGGGTTGTCGTAAGCCGTATGGTGTACGGAAGTCACCTTGGCGAATAAACCCAGATAAGTAGCGTTATCGAACCTCAGCGCAAAAATCAACAGCCCGACGCGTCTGCGTCAGGCTGTTGATGAGGGTGATCGGACTATTTACGCAGGTGACGGGCTGCCCTCGGGGAAGCTGGCGCCGCGGCCCGGCTCCGGCTTTAACACCTGCTGCACGTCGCCCGTCGGAGTTCCGTTGCCGCCCGATGGCTTGAGCGGAGGCAGGTCCTTGCCGTCGAGAAGCATGCGAATCTCGGTGGCATCGAGAGTCTCACGTTCGAGCAGGGCAGATGCCATGGCATGCATCATGTCCTTATGCGTATCCAGAATCTCGTATGCCGAGCGGTAGGCTGCATCGACCAGACCGCGTACCTCGGCATCGATCTGCCGCGCCGTCTCTTCTGAGAAATCGCGGTGCTGCGAGATTTCGCGACCCAGGAAGATCTGCTCCTCCTTCTTGCCGAAGGTCAGCGGACCCATCCCGCTCATGCCATATTCGCAGACCATCTTGCGAGCCAGATCCGATGCCCGCTCGATGTCATTGCCGGCGCCGGTCGTCATCTGCTTGAGGAAAATCTCTTCAGCGATGCGGCCGCCCATCAGGATGGCAAGTTGCGTCTCGAGATAATCCTTCGTGACCGTGTGCTTGTCGTCTTCCGGCAGCTGCATGGTAACGCCCAGAGCCATTCCACGCGGGATGATGGTGACCTTATGCAGCGGATCAGCGTGATCGCGCGTGGCAGCGACCAGGGCGTGGCCGGCTTCGTGATATGCCGTTACCCGCTTCTCTTCGTCGGTCAGCAGCATTGACTTGCGCTCGGCGCCCATCAGAACCTTGTCCTTGGCCAGCTCGAAATCGACCATGGCGACAGCCTTCCGGTTCATGCGGGCTGCGTTCAGCGCGGCCTCGTTCACCATGTTGGCCAGGTCCGCGCCGGAGAAGCCCGGTGTCCCGCGAGCCATCACGCGAAGATCCACGTCGTCGGAGAGCGGAACCTTCTTGGCGTGTACGCGAAGCACTTCCTCGCGGCCCCGCACATCGGGGCGCCCTACCACCACGCGGCGGTCGAAGCGGCCCGGACGCAGCAGCGCCGGATCGAGCACATCGGGACGGTTGGTCGCCGCGACCAGAATTACGCCATCGTTCGACTCGAAGCCGTCCATCTCCACCAGCAACTGGTTCAGCGTCTGCTCGCGCTCATCGTGTCCACCACCCAGTCCGGCGCCACGATGGCGGCCCACGGCATCGATTTCATCGATGAAGATGATGCACGGTGCATTCTTCTTTCCCTGCTCGAAGAGGTCGCGGACGCGGCTGGCACCGACGCCGACAAACATCTCTACAAAGTCTGAACCCGAGATCGAGAAGAATGGAACGTTCGCCTCACCGGCAACCGCGCGAGCCAGCAGCGTCTTGCCCGTGCCCGGAGGCCCGACCAACAGCACACCCTTGGGGATGCGCCCGCCCAGTTTCTGGAACTTCTGCGCCTCGCGCAGAAATTCGATAATCTCCTGCAGCTCTTCCTTGGCCTCGTCTACGCCGGCCACATCCTTAAAGGTGATCTTCTTCTGCTGCATCGAGAGGAGCCGGGCGCGGCTCTTCCCGAACGACATGGCCTTGTTCCCGCCGCTCTGCATCTGGCGGATCATGAAGAACCACAGCGCGCCGATCACAATTACGGGCGAGAACTGAATCAGAACGTTCCACCAGCCGTTGCCGTCGGTGTTCTTGACCGTCACCTTCACGCCCTTGTCGTTGAGCACGTCGTACAGGTGTGGATAGTTCGCCGGAATCGTGACGTGAAAGGCACCGCCCTTGTCGGTGCGCAGATGTCCGCGGACTTCGCGGTCTGTGACCGTCACGTCGCTAACCTGGCCTTGCTGGGCATTCTGCAGGAAGTCCGACCAGGCAATCTCCTGATCCTTCCCCGTCCCGGCACTCTTCTGGAAAACCTGCCAGAGAACCACAAGGCAGGCGAAGATAAAGACCCAAAAAATGATCGTTTTGACCGTTGAATTCACGAAAAAACCTCTTTTTCTCTCAAGCGCCCCGCAGAAAAGAAGATTGAGGAGCGATTCGTTCATGCTCCCCAAAGGGAGCTATTGCTCCCGTCTGCCCTACTGCATTAGACGCCGCGGCCAGGGATGAAGTATCCGTCAAAGCCTATACAAAAAGCCCGAGCCTATGGACATCCGCAACTTGTATTTATTCTACTCCCTCGATCCCGTCAGACCACTTCCAGACCCATTCCAGGACCGCAACTTGTCCCCCCACCCCTCGAACCCGGATATACCTGATGACGCGCGGAGATAGGAGGATGCAATCGATTTCATCAGCTTCGTCACTTTCCTGTGGCGATACCACAGAACATGTGGCATTCTAATGTGGCTGTCGCACAGGAGAGAGACATTGGCAGAATCGAAGCTCGATCTACTTCAGGGAACCCTGGACCTTATGGTCCTGCAAACACTGGCCGCAATGGGCTCGCAACATGGCTACGGCATTGCCCGGCGTATTGAGCAAGTGAGCGGGGACGCTGTCCTGCTGAATCAGGGAACCATCTATGCCTCGCTCGTCCGGCTGCAGCAGCGAGGATGGATCTCCGCCGAATGGGGCACCTCGGACAACAACCGCAAGGCCAAGTTTTATGAGATCACCAAAGTGGGCCGCAAGCAGCTTGCCGAGGATGCCGCCTACTGGCAACGCCTCGCCGACGTCATGGGTCGAGTTCTGGCCATGCAGGAAGAAGGCGGCGAATGATCGACTCTATGCGTCGCGCCCTCCACCGCCTCCGCTCCTTTTTCCGCAAGGAGCCGCTAGACCGCGACCTGAACGCGGAGTTAGCCTCGCATCTCGAATTTGCCATTGAAGAAAACCTCCATCGGGGAATGTCTCCCGAGGAGGCCCGCCGCCAGGCGTTGATCCGTTTCGGAGGAGTGATGCAAGCCAAAGAACAACAACGCGAGACTCGAGGATTGCCTACGCTCGATATCCTTCTTCAGGATCTCCGTTACACCCTGCGCACGCTGCGCCGCGACCGGTCTTTCACTATCGTTGCTGTCCTCATTCTCGCTCTCGGCATCGGCTCAAACATCGTCGTGTTCAGCGTCGTGAATACCATCCTGCTTCGCCCGCTGCCCTTTCGCGACTCGCAGCAGCTCACCTGGATAGCTCCGCCGCCTCAGAAGTGCGGCATGTCCTGCGCGACCTACTCGGCGGACGCGTATGACGAGTTCCGCGCCCAGAGCCGCTCATACCAGGACGTGACCGGATATTTCGCTTTTAGCACAGCCGACAATCTACGCCTCACCGGGCGGGGCGAGCCGGTGCCGGCGACAGGGATTGAAGTTATGGGCAACTTCTTCCAGGTGCTGGGAGTGCAACCGGCATTGGGAAGGCTCTTTACGCCTGACGAGGCCCGCCACGGCACCCATCCGGTTGTACTGCTGGCCAATCCCTGGTGGCGGCGGCAATTTGCCGCCGACCCCGCCATTGTCGGCAGGGAGATCGACCTGAACGGCACACCCGCCACTGTGGTGGGCGTACTCCCCGCCAGCTTTGACTTTGGCGCGGTGTTTTCTCCCGGCGCAAAGATTGATGCCTTCACGCCCGAGATCCTCGACGACGAGCGAACCTGGGGCAACATCGTGACCATGATCGGCCGGCTGAAGCCGGGCGTTACTCTGGGACAGGCTCAGGCCGAGGGTCTGCTGGTTGAGCCTCACCTTTGCTGGAGCGTGAAACAACCACAGTCATGCGGCTCGTATGGAGGCAAGGGTAGCTCGATGCAGTTGCGGACTTTGAAGGATTACGTCAGCGGCAGGCTGCGCCGCTCGCTGATCGTGCTCTGGTGCGCGGTAGGACTCATCCTGCTCATTGTTTGCGTCAATCTCTCGAACCTGCTGCTTGCCCGCGCGGCGTCGCGCACGAAGGAATTCGCCATGCGCACGGCCCTTGGAGCCAGCCGAACCAGGCTGATTCGCCAGCTGCTTACAGAAAGCCTTGTGCTGTCGAGCGCCGGCGCGGTTCTCGGGCTGGGACTCGCCTTCGCCATGATTGCCTGGCTCGCGCACCAGGGATCGATTGCCCTGCCCCTGCTCAGCAGCATCAAGGTGGATGGGGCTGCTCTCGCGTGGACCCTCCTTGTTGCGATTGCAGCGGCGGTTCTTTTCGGACTTGCGCCGGGACTCAAGATGTCGGGCAGAAATCTGCAGGAATCGCTGAAGGACAGCGGACCGGGCACGGGCGAAGGGAGAAAGCACGAGCGGATGCGAAGCATGCTGGTGATCTCCGAGGTCGCCCTGGCCTGTGTGCTGCTGATCGGCGCTGGACTGCTCATGCGCAGCTTCCTGAAGGTGCTGGACATTGATCTCGGGTTCAAGCCGGACAGCGCTGCCTCGATCAAGGTAGATTACGACGACAACGCCCCGACCGGAGACGAGAGCGCTCTGAAACGCGGCGTGATTTTCCGGCAGATCATCGAGCGTGTCAGTGCGCTTCCGGGCGTGAACGCGGCCGGCATCTCGGATTACCTTCCGCTCGGGCAAAACCGGGAGTGGGGAACACCGACTCCCAAGGGCAAGACCTACCCTCAGGGCTCGTTGCCGGGGCCGCTGGTCTATGTCATTACTCCCGGATTTGTCGAGGCGATGGGCATGCGCCTGCACGGCCGCGACTTCACCTGGGCGGATAATCCGAAGAGCGAAAAGGTTGTCCTCATCAACTCTTCCGCGGCGAAAGTTTTCTGGCCGGATGAGGATCCGGTCGGCCGGATTCTTGTCAGCGGTAATGGTGAGTTGCGGGTTGTGGGTGTCGTTGACGACATCCATGCGGACAGCGTGGAAGCACAGCCAGGCTGGCAGATCTATTACCCGGCGACGCAGGCAGGCTCGGCGGGCGCGCAGCTGGTGGTCCGCACCAGCCTTCCTCCATCAGCGCTGGCGGGAAGCGTGCTCCATGCGTTGCGGGAACTGAACCCGAAGCAACCGGCGGCTGAATTCCGGACGATTCGAACTATTGTGGATCGCGCCGTTTCTCCACGGCGTTTCTTTGTGCTGCTGGTGACGGTATTCGCTGAGTTCGGACTGATACTGGCCACGCTCGGCATTTATGGCGTTATCTCCTACTCAGTCGCACAGCAGACGCAGGAGATCGGCATCCGCATGGCTCTCGGTGCAACGCAGGGACACGTGCTTCGCAGAGTCATGCAGAAGACGATGATCCTCGCGATCACCGG
>DATAQX010000510.1:0-4038 GCA_036264455.1 Silvibacterium sp.
TGTACTGGAAGTGCGAAACCGCCTCGCTCAGCCCGCCGCCATCCTTCACATGAAACGAGGCCGCACTGCCGCCCGTGTAATTGGCGCAGAAAACTGCCCGCCCTGTCCTGTCTACTTCAACATGGCACGTGCCCGCTCCCATCGACGACACGGCATTGATCGCCGTCAGTCTTCCCGCTTTCGCATCGACCGCAAAGGCGCTCACTCCTCCGCCTTTTGTCCCGTTGAAGGTGTCCACTTCATTGGCCGCATACAAATACTCGTTATTCGGAGACACCGCAAGAAACGTGGGATTCTCCGTTGTCGCCGCCAGTCCCAGCGGCCCCAGGTCACCCTTCACCGCGTCCCATTTGCAGGAGTAGATCCCCTTACTCTCCGCCCCTGTTTGTGTGCCAACAAAAAGCGTACGGCCGCGGCCTGACTCAGCCGCCTCCGCCATCCATGCCCGCGTTGCCATAGGCGCAACCGCCAGCCCCTTAAGTACTCGTCGCCGATCTACTTTCAAACTCATCCGAACATCATCTCCCATACAGGCAGAAATACGCTACCGCCCTGATATCCGGTGAAGTCGCATAATTACGATGAGAAGAGCGCCTTATGGTGAAATACCTGGTGGTGTCCTCATAACTTTAATGACCTGCTGACAATCGCCTGACAACCGCCTCAAGCGCCCTGACATACGCTCGCATCAGAATCGAGCATTTCGACGCTTCGTTGCTCAAAACATCGCTCTGCAGCCGCCCTTTGGCAACGCCGTGGCTCATCTGTTCTCTTCTCTGGCGTGGAAATGCTCTAACCAGATCAATAAGGAGAAATGATGAACCCGACATTCGGGATACGGCCCTCTCTCGTCCTTTTGCCAGCTATCTTTCTAACCTTCACCGGTGGAGCGCTTATCCGGGCATCAGCCCAGACCACCAATAGTTCCGCGGCCGTCGCGGTTCTGCGATGGTACCAGGCCACTCCGGATAACTTTGTCGCCCTCAGCAACAACCCTACTGGTATTGCTTTCGACGGCTCAAGCCTCTGGGTAGCAACGGAAGCGACAAATACTTCAACTCTTCAAGGCACAGTAGTCAGGGTTCGTCCCAGTGACGGTACGATTCTGGGCAAATTTCCGGTAGGCAGGAACCCTGGTCCTGTGGCCATTGACGGCATCGCCATCTGGATTGCCAACCGCAACGACAACACAGTCACCGAACTTCTCGCCAGCGACGGATCGCATCAGGCAACTGTAACGGTGGGCCATGGCCCCTCAGGCCTGGCCTTCGACGGGCAGAACATGTGGGTGACCAATGCCCTCGACAACACAGTGAGCAAGATAAACGTGTCTACCGCGACTGTCGTCGGCACTTTCAAAACCGGCGCAACGCCGGCAGGCATTGCTTTCGATGGCGCAAATCTATGGATCACCAACCGCGGATCAAATGACGTGAGCAAGCTGCGCGCCAGCGATGGAGCGCTCCTGGGTACCTTTCTAACTGAGGTAGCCCCGCAAAGCCCGGTCTACGACGGAACGAACATTTGGGTCGCCAACCGCAGCTCCAATACTGTTACAAAGCTGCGCGCCAGCGATGGCGAGAACCTCGGGAATTTCTCCTCCGGAGGCCTCGCGCCAGACAACCTCGTCTTTGACGGGCAAAACATCTGGGTTACCAACTTCACCGACAACTCGTTCGCCAAGCTCCGGATCAGCGATGGCGCTCGCGTCTTCTTCTTTCGCGGCAACGTAGTCCAGGCCGCCGGTTTAGCCTTTGATGGCGTCAATGTCTGGAGCGCCAATTTCGGCGATCTGACCATCTCTAAGTTCTAACTTGCCAAACAGCAGTTAGCCTTCCGCGCGTGAGTCTAACCAGTCTCGCGCGCGGAGTTATTTAGTCCGCCGGCTGCTGTGCACAAGCCTCTTGGATAGCAAACCTTCGCAGTGGCAGAATGTAGAGCCATGAAGAAATACAGGTTCACCGCTAAGATCATCGCCGGAGACGGCGGCGGAGCCGGGGTGCTTTTTCCTTACGACACAGAGAAGGAATTCGCCACCAAAGGCAAAGTGCCAATCAAAGCCACCTTCAACGGCGTGCCCTACGCCGGTTCGCTCATCAAGTACGGATTTCCCCAGCACACGCTGCATCTGCCGAAAGCCATCCGCGAGCAGCTCGGCAAAGTCCCCGGCGACACAATCGATGTCGTTCTCTGGAAAGACGACGAGGAAAGAACCCTCGAAGTTCCGCCTGAACTTCAGAAATTGTTGAAGCAGGAAGGGCTGCTGCCTTTCTTCGAAACGCTAAGCTATACCCACCGCAAGGAGTATTGCCGCTGGATCACCGAAGCCAAAAAGGAAGAAACCCGCTCACGCCGTCTCGAAAAGGCAGTCGACATGCTTCGCAGCGGCGTCAGGACTCCCGGATAAAGCGGCTTACATAGCCCCGTGTTGGCCAATCGTACTCAACTTGCAGGATTTCGCGGAGCCGATTGCAGAGGACTGTAAGCGTCCGTGCCCGTCGTATAATCGCGCGATGAGCAGACCCACTTCACCGATCTGGGAGGTCAGGCCGGCTATTCGGCTGGATCGAGATAATCCCTATCTGGGGCTGCAACAAGTACTGGTCTTCGTACGGGACCATGATCGAAGCCTGCAGTTCTTCGTTGACTGTCTCGATTTCAACATTGCTCTCGACTACCGAAACCCGAGCGGCGATCGCTGGGTTATCGTTGCCCCGCCGGATGGGACGGCGCGGATATGCCTGATCGTGCCGCCGCCGGAATCGGAGGACCATTCACTTATCGGCATGGGCCGGCACGCTGTCTTCCTCACAGAGAATGTCGAGGCGAAGTACCGCGATTGGAGCGGACGGGGCGTCCGTTTTCTTCATCCACCGGAAATTGCGCCATGGGGAAGTATCTTTACGCAATTCGACGACGTGGATGGAAACCGCTTCTGGCTTATCGGTTTCGATCAGGCGACACGGGATGTGGAAGAACAGCGGCGGCGCGCGGAAGAGCATCTTGAAGCCGAACGTCGCACCGCGCGGGAGCTGGAAATCGCACGCCAGGTGCAGGCGAGGCTCTTTCCGCAAAGAATGCCGACAGCTCAAACATTGGAATATGCGGGCGTTTGTATCCAGGCGCGGCAGGTTGGCGGGGATTATTACGATTATCTCGATCTGGGTGGAGGGTGCCTGGGACTGGTGCTCGCCGATATTGCGGGAAAAGGAATGGCGGCCGCTCTATTGATGGCGAATCTGCAGGCTAACCTGCGCAGCCAGTCGGCGACTGCTTCGGATCAGCCGCAACGTTTTCTGCAATCCGTAAACCGGTTGTTCCACGAGAACACGGCCCACGAAGACTATGCGACGCTCTTTTTCGCGGATTATAACGACAAGGAGCAGCGGCTACGCTACGCAAATTGTGGACATCTTTCCGCGCTTCTCCTGCGCCACGATCACACTCTGGAACGTCTCGAGTCTAACTGCACCGTGATGGGCCTCTTTGAAGAATGGGATTGCTCGCTCGAGGAACGGCAGCTCTTCCGCGGAGATACTCTCCTGCTCTACACCGACGGCGTAACGGAGTCGTGCAACGATCGGGGAGAGGAATTTGGAGAGCAGCGTCTGGTTGAAGCGCTCGGGCGATATCGTGATCTTTCCTCGCAAGCCTTAATCGCTTCGATTGTTGAGGAAGTCCGGCAATTCAGCCCTGATGAGCAGCAGGATGACATTACGATCATCGCCGCCCACTGTCGAGCTTAGCGGCCACGCGAGGATTTCCCCGCATGACCGGCACCGCCATCGGATTCGTCATCACCTGCGGATGGATCGGCCTCACGGTCAGCTCCAGCATCATCGGAGCCATCGCCGGAGGCGCCCCCCAACGACTCAAGAAAGCCCTGCTGATCATCCGCGGGTCGGCTGTATTAATGGTAGGGGTCAACCTGATCATCCGCGCAAATTTGCACTGAGCGACTAAGCAGCTGGCACCGCATTTCGGGGCTTCCCAACGAGAATGAATTCGCTCTTCAGCAGATATTGAAAGAGGGAATTC
>DATAQX010000581.1:0-4891 GCA_036264455.1 Silvibacterium sp.
CCGTGGCGATGTATTCGATACGGCCTAGATGAGCACCGTGAATCCCGTTCAGTTGGCCGCGCGCGTCTCGGCCTCCAACATGCATGAGCACGAGGGTGTGGGTCACAGAGTTCTTCTCATCGTCGCCAAACGAGGTTTTCACCACAAGTCTGTCGCCGATGTTTCGCTGCGGGTTATGACAGTTCAGGCAGGTTGCATTTGCGGGAGGAATTCTGTTATCCGGCAAGATAGGGCGCGGATATGTACCGAACATCACCGAAAAGAGCTGCTTCGTTCCATTGACCTTTGCATTCACGAATCCAGCGACACACGACGCGATGTGACAGTCCGTACAGGCCACGTGGGCGTGAGGAAATTGGTGGTAAGCGGTCCACTGGGGGGCCATGACGTGACAAGTCTGGCCACAGAAGTTTGGAGTATCCATGTAGGCGAGGCCGCGATAGCTTGCCGTGCCCACGATGACAAAGTTGATGAAAGTGGCAGCAAGGACGAAATGTAGGCCGCGGCGAAAGACAGGATTGCCGAGGTCGACCTTCGGATATTCGGCAGGCAGTTGACCCGCGGCCCTAAGACGTCTTCGCCGCAGCCAGATGCCGATGGGGATGAGGATGAGTCCAAGAACAAAGAGTCCGGGCAAGCCTAAATCGAGAACGATGCCAACGTAGGGGCTCGCGGGGCCGCTGCGGGCGATGACGTCCACGACCCAGAAGCCGACCAGGATCATGGCCGACGCCGTGGTAAGTCCGGCGCCGATCAGACTTATTGGGTTATTTGCAAGAAAGATAAGCGGCCGAAGCCGGTTTTCCCTGAATCCCCCCAATCGAGGTATTCCCCCTTGTCGCGGCTATTTCTGTAACGTACGGATATATGCCACTAAGTCCTTAATCTGGTCGTCTGTCAGCTTGCCATGAAAGGCCGGCATTTTGCCCTTACCCTTCTTGGTAATGGTGATGAGTTCGTCGTCCGACATTTTGACCACGTCCGGCCGGTTGAAGGGCAGGACCTTCATCGCTTTACCGGCGGGTGTATTGCCGCTGCCATCGGCGGCATGGCACATCTGGCACTTGGCTTTGTAAATATCGGCAGCGGAGTTTTGAGCGAAGCAAACGGTGCTGGCGATCAACAGACTCAGGGCACTGGTGCGAAAAATGAATTTCAGCATAAGTGAGGCTCCTCCAGGTTAGCAGTCGAACATAATACCGCAGTTGTGTAAATTTTAGAAGGCATAACGAACTCCCAGTGTGTAAACATTCCCGCGAAAGCTGCGAGGTAATGTGGGCCCAATCGGTGTTCCTTCGCCATAGCTGTAGTAGTTGTAGTCCGCCTTCCAGCTCCAGTTTGGATTGAGATCGAAGGCGAGGTTGGCATAGGGTATTTGATACTGCGACTGAAGAGAGCCCGGCACCTGGCGGATATTGATGGGTGGGGCTTGGCCGTTGACGGCGGACATGCGATAGCCGGCGGCGGTATGGAGCCTCTTCACTGGATTGAATACAAATCCGATGGAACCGTATTGCGTGGGTTGGTTGTAGTAGCCGTTGGTTTGCAGCGGCAGGCCTGCCTGCTGGCACACCGGAGGACTCGGCTGGGCCTGAGCGCCTTCAACCGGCGGCGTCGAGGTATAACACATATCAGTGCGCGAGAAGATGCTGTTGTACGCGTAGTTAAGGTCGATGCCCCACTTTTCGTTGGGATTGATCATCGCCGCAAACGAAAAGTCACGGTCGTGCGCCAGATGATGGACGGTCTGGACATTATTGCGGTCTTCCAGGATGTTGATGGTCCCGGCGAGGCTCAACCAGGGATGCGGATTATACGAGGTCCGCAGGCGGTAGTGTTGCGTCGCGCGCGGGCTGATGCGGGTAAAGGAATTATCCGCGTATATGGCATCGACATTGAAGTTGATGCGCCACTCGGACGTCGGCCTGAGGGCAAGCCCAAAGAGTGCCCCGTAGGAGTGGATGGGAATATTGTCGCCGCCGGCGTCGGTGATGCGGCGGTTGCTATAGAGGTAGCCGAGTGAGACGCGCGCGCGCGGCGCTGCATCCCAGGCGACGTAAAGTGTATTGATCTTCGTGTTTTGATTGAGCGCCTGGTAGTCGGACGTTGTCGTCGTAGTAGCTGCACCGGGCGGCGCAAGCATCGAGGTTCCGGCAAAGCTTGTTTCGGTAAATAGATTGGTCGCCGGCTGACGGAAACTCCAGAAGTCGAAGACGTCATTGAGAGAGATGGTGGGAGTGACCTGCCAGGTGATGCCATAGTCGACGTTGACGTTGATGCGGCGAGCAGCGGCCGAGCCGGTCGTCTCCGTAGCGCGGTCCTGGGGGCGGGAATTGAGGCCGTTGAAGTACTCATTGTAGTTAATGAGATTGCTGGTGGTCCCCATGTAGAGGACGCGCCCGTTCATGGTGACGTTGGGGATGGACGAGCTCTGAAAATGAAACTGCTCGCTGGGGAAGAGGGTGCGCGTGGGCGCGGAACGGCTATATGCCAGAAAGCCGTTGCAGGTTGGATTCACGGTTCCGTCCGGGTTAAAGGGTGCGGCGCAGGGAGTATTCCATACCGAAGAGAGATTGATTCCGAGGCTGACGGGGGTACCGTCGGAGAGCTTGTAGTCAAGCCCGGTGAGCTGCCAACTGGTGTTGCCCTTGTAGTGCGTGAAGAACTGATCGTAGCTGATGGTGGTACGGGCCAGAGGCTTCCAGTCGATACCGCCGTTCCACACATCTGTGGAGACGCGCCAGTTTTGCGTCAGAAGGGCATCGGCGCCGACGTGCAACGTACTGTTGGTTGGCCCCTGGTTGACGTTCTGGAAATAGCCGAAATGTGGGCTGACGATGGAGAGCGGTGCAAGCTTGATGTTCACGTCCGTCATGCGCCGCACGGTATTGAAGAGGTGCGGCGAACTGAGGATGGGGACGAACGGCGTGGACTCTGGCGGAATCAGCGGATTGGCCAGCAGATTGTAGTCGAAATATTGACGATTCCGACGGAAGCTTCCATAGAAGTCGTAGATGCGCCCCTTGGAAAAGTTCAGATTAGTGACGTTGTATGGGTCGCCCCCATACCCGAAGCTGCTGGACGAAAGACGATCGAACACAATCGCATGAGCCGGATCCACAGCTCTCATCTGAAGGAAGTTGTTGAGAATGCGCGGTCCCGACTGGATGTTGACCAGAGTGGCATACATGGGGTCGCTGCCGGAGTGTTCTACGATGTGTCCGCCCAGATCTGTGGACATATGAGTCAGGTATCCGCTAATGACTTTTCCCGCTTGTGGCTGCGGGGCATCCTGCGCGAGGGCCGGACTATCCGCAGCGAGGGCTGCGGAAATGACGATGGCAGAGGCAGCCAGAAGACCACACCGAGCACGAGGCCGGAAGTTCAGAAGGAGCGATAGGTACGAAAATGCGCTCATCATGCGTGGCCATTCCCTACTTGAAGAAAGAACTGTCGGCGTTTGAGCCATGAATCTGTACATGGCATACCGTGCATGCCTGGTACTGATTCGCCATGTTATGAAACGACGGTGTGCCGGGCGCCGTGAAATTCATGGACGGCGAGTGGCACTGCAGACAGAGGGTATTCACATTGCTGACCTTCAACAGACGAGGGTTCGGAGAGCCGTGAGGTGAGTGGCACAAGGTGCAGCCCTCGGTCTTGATGGGCGGATGCTCGTAGACGAACGGACCGGCAGTCTCGACGTGGCACTTGGTGCAGATAGCATCCTGGGTCGAGCTAATGCGGAGCTGGTTCGGCTGGAAGGTCCCATGCGGATCATGGCAGTCACTGCAGCTCATCAGGCCTTCGTCTATCTTGTGATGAAATGGCTGCGCAAAGGCCGGTTTCACGTCTGTGTGGCAGGTATAGCAAAGCTTTGGCTGCGCTACCTTGAGAAGACTCTCCTCAGTCGCAAACTTATGCACGCTGTGGCAGCTGGTGCAACTTACCTTTGCTTCGCCGTGGGCGGAACGCTCGAAATTTGGATGAGTGTCTGCATGACAACCAAGACATTTATCGTCAATCAGTCTTGCCTGCGCCTTGCTGAACCCGAAGATCTTCGTTGCATCCCCGCCACTTTCGACGTGAGCCTGGCCCGGTCCGTGACAGCTTTCGCACGTCACGCCTTTACCGCCATGTTCGAGTGCCAGCCTAGTGTGGGCATTATTGTTGAAGCCCTTGACCTCGGCCTCATGACAGATCGCACAGGCTTCCGCCCCAGCATACTCCGTGGGATTAACTGCCGCTTTTGGAGATGACACTACGGCTTGCGACGGTGCCCCGCCAGTGGCCTGTGCTAACCCAGCACCCCCGACCCCAATCGACACTGCGAGAATTGCCACGCTGCAAAAGGAACATCGCATGCGCAATCACCTCAAACAGTGAGCGTTAGTACTGGCTTTGCTGCTGGTAATATTCAACCCGCTGTTTGCTTCCCGAGCGCTACGCAGTGAACATACAGCGGAGTCTTACAAATCAACTGTGATGCGCATCACAATATCGCAGAAAAGTTCGTTGCGCAAGCACCGGTCAGCAAAGATACACATGGATGCAAATTAATTACTCTGGTAACAAAGCCTTGTATGTGACGCACATCACATCCTGCTGTGTCAGCGGACACAGCATTCTTCTGAAGAGCGCGGAAGACTTATGGCAGGAGGTTGCTATGAGCGACCCATTCGCCAATCATGACAGCTATCGGACATTTGCCGCGCCGGACAAGATCTTGCTGGCTACCAACCTGGACGATACCGGCTATCTGGTACCGCATGCGATTGCACAGGCTCGCGCCAGTGGCGCCACGCTGACGCTGGCACATGTGACTCCGCCTGCCGAGTATATTCCTCTCGACGCGAGTGCGATTCTTTCCGCAGATGCGGCAGTGATGGAG
>DATAQX010000019.1:0-3183 GCA_036264455.1 Silvibacterium sp.
CAGCGCCAACACCTTCGGCCGTATCAGTCCTACGCAGGCGCAGCACGTAATCGAAGACCTCGACGGCCGCATCGATGCCATCCTCGATTCGGGTGAGACGACGCACGGTCTCGAATCGACCGTAGTCGATCCCAATAACGATCCATGCATCGTCTACCGTCCGGGCGTCATTACTCTCGAACAGATTCGTGCCGTATGCCCGGGAGCGGTTGCTTATCGAGAGACCGAACGGGAGTTCGAGAGCGAACCGGAGTCTTTGCCGTCGCCCGGCGTGGGGCTGCGGCACTACGCCCCGCGCGCCCGGCTCATCCTTGTCGATGGGCAAGGCAAAGACGAGAAGGAGCAGCGCCGCGCCTTTGAACAGGCAGCGCTTGCTGCGGACAAGGCCGGAGAGCGACCAGGTTTGATGCTTCCCGATGCCTTTGCGAGCATAAAGGCCGGAGGACAGGCGCTGGTATATCGCTGGGGAGACTGGACAAATGAGGAGGAACTGGCGCACAGGCTGTTTGCCGGACTGCGCTGGCTGGATGCGGCTGGCGCCACGGTAATTGTTTGTCCATTGCCGCCGGCGAAGGGCATCGGCATTGCCATTCGCGACCGGCTTAAGAAAGCGGCGCGAGCCGAATAGGAGGGTTCGCCCCAGCCCATAACCTACTGACCGTAGGTTTCGCCTACCTTGTAGAGATACTTGATGCTCGATTTGTAGATGAGCGTACGGCAGCCATTCCGCACCTTGATCACGTTACGGTCATACCACTCGATGTAGCCCTCGATCTGCTCCCCGTCCTCGAGCACGAACGCCATCAGCGTCTGTGTCTGGATCTGTTTCTGGAAGTAGAAGGCCTCGGCGTGCGAGCTTTCATCCGCAGACGTAGCTGTCATGGCCGCATGGTGCGCGAGGAGAGGCGATTCACCGCGCGGACTGTAGCTACGCTCCTTGAATCCGCGCGCCGGCAGCGTTGGACGGACCAGTTTACGCGGGCCGGGCGCATTGCTGTTTCTCTCGCCGTTCGACGGCTGAGCGCCGCCCTGGCCTTCCACATAACCGGAGCTGACAACGCGGGGGGCTTCGGCTGTGCGAGTCTTCAGCCGGTCGTGACGCACTTCAGGCAGTCCCGTCGGAGGGATGTGAGAGGAATTTGGCATATCGTGTGTCAAGGCAATCCTATCCAGGTGAGAATGCGGTTACGTACTCCCGCCGTTCCCTGCGTAGAGATGCCGTTGGTTTGGATTTCTATCTGATATGTTAGCCGAGGTTGGCGTTGTATATCCACTGTGTTTTGCGATTTCCATCGTATGAAATCGTACTTACTGAATTTTTCCCCTTCTCAAAAACGTGAAATCAGCGACTTCGAACCGGAACCCTCAACGGGTTTCATGCACTTTTAACAACTCCCTCGCCAAATAACGGCCATTCTCCGCGAGGCACCTGCCGAATCTTCAGCCTTCTTCAACCGCGTTGATCCCGTTCTACACTTGTCATCGACATTGGCCGTTCAAATCGTGATCGGCAAAGGAGCCTGTTAGTGCCCGGAGAGAAAGATGCGTACGATGCAGTGGCCTATCCCAGCTTTCCTTATCCGAATACGCACCCTGATCGTCTGGCCGTCATGGCGATTCTGCACGGCCTCTCACCTGCGCCGGTCGAGCAATGCCGCGTGCTGGAGATCGCATGCAATGAGGGCGCGAACCTCATTCCCATGGCCTATGCCATCCCCCGCAGCGAGTTCGTTGGCTTCGACCTGGCTCATTTGCCTATAGAACGCGGACATGAGCGGATTCGCGAACTCGGCCTGACCAACGTGCGCATTTTTCAGAGCGATCTGCTCAATGTGGGCATGGAACTCGGCCAGTTCAACTACATCGTCGCGCACGGCCTCTACGCCTGGGTTCCCGAACCGGTGAGTGACCGCCTCCTCGCCCTTTGCAGCAAGCTGCTCGCGCCGCACGGAGTTGCTTTTGTCAGCTACAACGCGCTGCCCGGCGGTCATCTGCGCAACATGATCCGCGATATGATGCTCCACTCGGTGAAGGACATCGAAGATCCGGAGCAAAAGGCGGCCAGCGCGCTCGCCTTTCTGCGTCTTATTCTCGAAGCACGACCGCAGGGAGATGCCTTCCGCCTGTTGATCGAAGAGCAGTTGAAGCAGATGCAAAAGCGCAGTCCGCAGGCCATTTTCCATGATGAAATGAGCGCGGTTCACCATCCGTTGCATTTCGCCGATTTTGTCGCGCACGCCCGCAGGCACGGTCTCGAATATCTGAGCGAAGCTGTGCTGCCGCCTCCGCCCGATCCCTGCTACCGTTCCGACCTGCGGCCCACGCTTGAAAGCGCAGTGGGCGATGACATCATCGCGCAGGAGCAGGTGCTCGACTTCATGCGCATGCGCATGTACCGCGAGACGCTGCTCTGCCATACAGAGCGCGAGATAGCGCGCGACTTTCCCGCAGGGGCACTCCGTCAGCTCTTCTTTGCTTCGCAAGCAATGTCGACACCGGGTGAAGCGCCGGACGCAAAGGTCTTCACGCTGCCCGGCGGCATCAGGATGGAAACCGCTCATCCAGCCACGATTGCGCTTATGGAGCAACTTGAGGCGGCGTGGCCCCGCGCGCTCAGCTTTGCAGAAATAGAGCCGTCGTTAGCGGAACGCGGTGTCGTACTCGATAGCGAAGGAGCCACTCTGTTGATGCGCCTTGCCGTAGCCAAGATGATCGAGTTGCGCGCCTGGAGAGCGCCGGTAGCCAGAGAGATTTCCGCGCGACCGAGTGTCAGCGCCAGCAGCCGGCAGGAGGCCCGCACTCGCCCGCATGCGACCACGCTGCTGCACACCACGCTGCGCCTCGACGACCCAATGGTGCGGAGCTTTCTAACATTGCTCGATGGCACGCGCGACCGCGCTGCATTGCTCGATGCCTTGAAGGCGGAGTTTCCCGCCATGCCTACCGAACAACTCGAGCAGGGAATTGAGCCGAATCTTCGGCTGCTTCACCGCGCCGGCATACTCGAAGCCTGATTGACAGCTAGGGCCTGTTAACACGCTTTAGCGCACCAGCTCCGTGGCGAAGGCATCCAGCGCGAGCGAGCGCAGCAGATTGCGCCGCATGCCGGATCGCACCTGTTGCACGCCGCGTTCAGCGGCTTCAATCCACTCCAGGCTCACCTGCTGCGCCATCGCGGCCAGT
>DATAQX010000038.1:0-5475 GCA_036264455.1 Silvibacterium sp.
GACCACGATGATGGCTTTCAAATCCTCGAGGCTGGAGCCCTGCGTCGCCAGAAGATCCTGTATCTTCGGCACCAGTTGCGCCGCATAGGTCTTGCCTGCCAGCTCAGCCTGCGCTGAAAGCGAGACTGCGCCATCGCTCCACCGTGCCAGCGCGATTGTCCCCAAGGCACCGCAAGTGTCGATTCCAAGCAGCATCTATAAGTCCTGGACCGGGTCCTGGCAGATTTCGAGCAGCACCCCGCCCGAGCTCGAGGGATGCACGAAGAAATAAAGATGACCTCCGGCACCCACCTGAACTTCGTCTGAAATCACTCGCACGCCTTTGGCTTTCAGAGCCTGAAGCGTATTAGCGATGTTGTCCACATGCAGCGCCACATGATGCAAACCCTCGCCGCGTTTCCTGAGAAACCGCCCAACGGGCGAGTCCTCGCTCGTTGGCTGGAGTAGCTCGATCCGGCTGTCATTCACGGGGATCATCGCAGTATGCACCTGCTCATGCTCCACTGTCTCCTCGTGCCCAACACTCAGGCCCAGGGCTTCGTAGAAGCCGCGTGCCTTCGCAATGCTCTCGACCGCAATTCCGAGATGATCGATCCTAATTCCGGTTTCCCGGGTCATGATTTCACTCCACGCGCGCCTATGTCTCCGTGCTGGAAGACCCGCGCTACCAGCTGCGGTACGAGTCGATATGGATCCTCCTGCCCGACTGCGACGCGCTCTGCATGCTCTGCAAACTCTTCCGCGCTCAATCCGTGCGCACGCGCCTCCCTGAGTAGAGCCTGCCGCACCATCTGCTCGATCCGTTCCCGCCAATAAGCTTTACGGCGGGCTTCCAATCGTCCCTCCGCTGCCAGCCACTGTTTCATCTGCTCAATAGCGCCCAGCAGATCGTCGACTCCCCCCCCGGTCGTTGCAATGGTCTTCACAATCGGCGTGACCCGAGACTCATTGACCCGGGATTCATGATTTGCGGCGAGCGATTGCATTGCGCGAATTTCCTTCTCCACTCGATCGGCGCCCTCGCGATCGGCCTTGTTGATCACGAAAATGTCGGCGATCTCCATGATGCCGGCTTTGATGCTCTGCACATCATCGCCCATCCCCGGCACCAGCACTACGACTGTCACATCGGCCAGTCTTACGATGTCAACCTCATCCTGGCCTACGCCCACGGTTTCGATCAGTACCACATCTTTGCCGCTGGCCTCGATCACCTGCGCCACATCCGCGGTCGCCCTCGCGAGGCCGCCGAGCGAACCGCGTGTCGCCATGCTGCGCACATACAGTCCGTCATCGCCGAGCCGCTCCTGAATGCGAATACGATCCCCGAGGATTGCTCCTCCGGTAAACGGGCTGCTTGGGTCGACGGCGATAATGCCTACCCGCGTCTCCGCCGCACGGTAGGCGCGCGTCAGCCTGTCAACAAGCGTACTTTTGCCCGCGCCCGGTGAGCCGGTTACACCGATGCGCAGCGCGCCTCCGGTATGAGGAAAGCAGCAGGACAACACTTCGGCGGCTTCCGGTGCGTCATTTTCCACCAGCGAAATGGCCCGCGCCAGCGCGCGCACGTCGCCGGCATGCACCCGTTCCACCAGGTCCTTCACGGCGCTGTCCATCACCGGTGTCATCGCAATCGATGATAAACAAAGCGGCCTCCGCCCGCTTCGGAACAGAGGCCGCAGCTTTTGCGTGAACAGCTTTACTGTGCGCCTGTGACTTTTTGCGCCGGGATAAAGTCTTCCATCACCGCCTCGCGCATCAGATCCGGAGGCAGCAGACCCTGCGCCAGGATGAAGTTGTGAAACTTCTTCGCATCGAATTTCGTGCCCAGCTGTGCTTCGGTGTCTTTCCGCAGCTGCAACAGCTTTGTATATCCATAGAAGTATGAATTTGCCTGACCTGGCATGCGGAAGGTGTAACGCTCCACCTCCTGATTCGCAAACGGAACAGAAAACGCTACGTCTTCCGTCAATACTTTCATCGCGTCGGCCGGCTGAATCTTCCCTGCCTGCAGCTCCGGATCGAGAAACGCCCTTGCGGCGCGCAGCAGCCGGAACTGCAGTGAGATCAGTTGACCTTCGAGCGGCATGTACGGCTTGGTGATGTACTCGGAATAAAGTCCCCAGCCCTCGACATTTGTGCTGTTGAAGGCATAAAGAGCTCGCGCCAGTGACACCCCATGCTCGACCATTGAATCGAATTGCAGCTCATGCCCGGGACGCGCTTCGTGTGCGATCAAGGTCCATGAGGCCGCATCGTAAGCGTAGTCGTCCACCTTCTCGGCCTTTGCTGAACCGGCCCCCGCGGGCATACTGAGCGGCAGCACGAACTCGCCCTGCTGGCCGGTGTTGTTCAAGAGCGGAGGAGGCACCATATGCGGGGCGGGCTGCTGCGCGCTCTCTGCCGGCGTGCCCAGGCGAATCCGCGCCGGCCGATCCGGCAGGGTCACCAGATTGTCGGCCACGATAATGCTCTCAATCTCCTTTAACCGCTTCTGGTAGAACGGCAGGATCGCCTCGCCCGTCAACTGATCCTGCTTCAGGCGATGAATCACATCGCGATAATCGCTCGAAGGCCACCCGCGCTGTTTGGCAATCTGCGCAGCAACCGTCTGCATTTCCGCCTGATATTCGCCGAAGGCCTTGTGGGCCATCTCCGCTAGCTGCGCCGGAGAAATATCGATGCCGAAGCCCTCCAAATTCAGCGCATACTCTTCGGGAGGAAGCCGGAAATCTGTCCGCGTCTTCGGCAAAATCTGTGCGCGCACCCATGTGTCGTATTCAGTTAACTGCGTCTTTAGCTTTGCCCAGGGCTCTTCCCATCCCGTCAGCCCATATTTCTTGAACAGATCGGGAATCCCCTCGGTATACATCCCATTCCGCTCCAGCCCGGTCTCCACTTCCGCCTTTGCGGGATAGATCATTCCCGATTTAGCCATCTGCTCTTCCGTCCGCTGCTTCAGAATCTCCGTAATCGGCTTGTATCCGGGCTCCAGTCCTGCGTATTTGCGCAGCCGCACCACCGCAGCCTTCCTCCGCTCGGGAGTCACCTGGTCGTCGAGCAGTCCCTGGAGGCCGCCAAATACATACGCGCTGGCGTTGAGATAGGACACCTCATGCGCCTCACTGAAGTCGTATTGCTTTAGTCCCAGCTCATTCGAATGAATCAGAATTTTCAGGTCCTCGACGACGTCCTTGTTCTTCTCCGTCTCAAGTGCGGCATGCAGCCTGGCCAGCACAGCCCTGGTCTCGGCAATCTGCTCGTCGTTATCCTGCTTTGTGGGCTGTCCGATCAGCGCGTCATATTGAGCCAGGCCCTGCCGCGAGGCGCCCTCCGGCTGATGTTTGTTGTTGATATCAATCAGCAGATTCGTGTACTGGTTGCTCTGCGCGATCCAACTCCTGTCATTCGGGCTCTTGTCGTTCGGGCTTTCGGTCTGTGCGATAGCAGCACAGCCGGTCATCAAAATGGCAATCATTACGCCTTGCGCTGCAAAACGCATAGAAACGGTCTCCTGAAAATCTTGTGCAATATGGGAAATGAGCGACATGTACTTAGACATTGCTTCCGTACCTAGGGAAGCAAATTTTGCCATGAACCGCCCCTTGTCCGTGACTAGTCCATCCAGAATCTCGGGATGCTGGTCGGCGACCATCGGGAGCAGCCACGCCAAGCGCTTTGCCTGTGACGGCCAGTCACCCGCGTGACGGATGGACCTTCAGAATCTCGCGCGCAATGACCATCCGCTGAATCTCGCTCGTGCCCTCTCCGATGGTGCAGAGCTTTACATCGCGATAGAACTTCTCCGCCGGATAGTCTTTGATGAATCCGTAGCCTCCGTGCAGCTGGACCGCCTCATCGCAGATGCGAACTGCTACTTCACTCGCATATAGCTTGGCCATGCTCGATTCGCGCGTCACGCGCTGCCCGGCATCCTTCAGCACCGCAGCCCGCTGTGTCAGCAGGCGGGCCGCATCCAGTTCCGTGGCCATGTCAGCCAGTTTCCACTGG
The DNA here is from genome assembly GCA_036264455.1 of Silvibacterium sp. Lineage (GTDB taxonomy): Bacteria > Acidobacteriota > Terriglobia > Terriglobales > Acidobacteriaceae > Silvibacterium. Next base: position 4,012 of record DATAQX010000038.1, read on the forward strand.
ATCCCCTGGAATTCCGCAATTGCCTTGCCGAACTGCCTGCGCTCTTTGACGTATTTCACAGAGGCGTCGAGCGCGCCGCGGCCTATGCCCAGCGACAAGGCTGCGATCGAGATACGCCCACCATCAAGCACCCGCATCGAATCGATAAATCCCTCGCCCAGCTTGCCGAGAAGGTTTGCCTCGGGAATCTCGCAGTCCTCAAAGATCAGCTCCGAGGTGTCGCTGGCCCGCAGCCCCAGCTTGTTTTCTTTCTTGCCCGGCCGAAATCCCGGAGTTCCCTTTTCGACGACGAAGGCAGAAAGCCCGTGTGTGCCCTGTTCCCGCTCCGTCACCGCGATCACGACGGCCACATCGGCGTAGTGGCCATTGGTGATGAAGGTCTTGTTGCCGTTCAGCACCCAGCCGTTGTGCGTGCGCACTGCTGTCGTCCGCGCCGCGCCCGCGTCGGAGCCTGAGCCGGGCTCTGTCAATCCCCACGCACCCAGCCACTCGCCGCTCGCCAGCTTGGGAATATACCTGCGTCGCTGTTCTTCATTCCCCGCAAGGAAAATATGGTTCGTGCAGAGTGAATTGTGCGCCGCCACAATGATGCCCACCGAGCCGTCCACAGCAGACAGCTCCTCGATGGCCAGCATGTAGTCCACGTAGCCCAGTCCCGCCCCGCCATACTCCACGGGGAAGATGACGCCCAGCAGGCCCATCTGCCCCAACTGCTTCACCACATCGGCAGGAAACTCGCTTGCTTCATCCCAGCGCATCACGTTGGGAGCGATCTCACGCGCAGCGAAATCGCGAATCTCCCTGCGCAGCTGCTCCTGGTCCTCGGTCAGCGTGAAGGGATAGGTGGAAATGGCATTCTGCTCTGCTGAAGGCGCACTCATAGGAGGACTCCGATTAGACCGGTTTCGTCAAAACTTGTGATCGTATCATCCAGAGTGCGGGATTGTCGCGAATTTGCCCAATCCTATTGAACGAAAACATCCCATGAAGTTCGCATATGGGCCTATCTTCGCGGTTTCCCGGCATCGAAGAATTTCTTCCGTATCAGTGAATCGTCCAGGGGAACGTTCTTTAAAGCTTCCAGGATGACGGATGCGGCTGATCCGGTTTCGTTTGCATATGGGTTTACCAATGTCTCGAGCGAGTTCCGAAACTCTTTACTTGTCGCGGTACGAATGGCCTGAAGAATTTCGCCGCGTCCGTAACCTACGTCGATCACATTCCGGGCACGTATGCGGCCGGTCTGGCGCGTTCCAATATTAACGACGGGTGTTTTGAGCGAAGGAGCCTCGACAATACCGCTGGAAGAGTTTCCGACGACCGCGGCGGCGCGGCACATGACGCTGTGATAAGCCTCCAAGCCTAAATTGTCGATCGCGACGGATAGATGAGACTGAACCCATTGACGGATGTTCGCCGCAACAATTCGTCCCGCAGTATCCGCATTAGGCATGGTGAAGACTA
>DATAQX010000072.1:0-3035 GCA_036264455.1 Silvibacterium sp.
CTCCCGGCGTTTCCAGCGAATTTGGGCGATCCTTCTTCTGGTTCCCTTGCCCAGAATCTTTTCTGCCGGCATGTCCGCCTCCCTTTGCCCGAACCTTCCTAGGAATCGCCGGGGACGACTATTGATTGCCGTCCCCGGAGCCTGGTTAGAAGTGGAAGCCTATCTCTGCCGTCAATGCACGCGGAGTTACATAGTGCGTGCCGCTGAAGGTGGAGAGGAAGTTGTAGAGAGCGTACTTATTCGTGAAATTGATGGCCTGCAGCTGGGCACTCCAGCGGTAGCGGTCGCCGCGGAAGAGATTCTCCTCACCGATGACCGCGTCGAACAGGTTCCGCGGAGCGACGCGTGATGGATTGTGATCGTCGTCCTCGGTGTTGGGTGCGGGAATCCTGACCAACGAGGAGCTGTACTGGTTCGCCGGGCATGCGGGGGGCAACGGGCTGGTGGGGGTTGCCCGGACTCCGGCGCAGATAAGCCCGGCCTGGAACTGCTGATTGGCGGTCAGCCCGCTCAGATCGACTGCCGGTTGTCCATTGACGGTTGTGCCTCCGCACCCGCTGTTGGGATTGATGACGTTGTAGCAGGGGACTGCACCAGCGACCAGGCCGCTGTCGTACCGCCAGTTGAAGCCGAACCATGGGCCATGCGTTTTGATCTGGTATTGCAGGTGCGTGGTCTGGTTGAATTTTTCGTCGTGATCGATGCGGAATGGGAATCCGCTCTGACCGACGGTGGCTCCGGCTCCGGCGCTTTGTGGCGGGAAGAAGCGGGCGGCAACGGAGGACATGATGACAAAGCCGGAGAAACCGTGAATGGTGGGCACATCCGCGCGGATCATGTAGCCGGGTATTTTTGAATTATGCCAGTCGATCGGAAAGGTGATCGGCGTGTTGCCGAGCACGCTGAAGTCGAAGGCGTTGTGCGTGTATTTCCAGATGTATTCGCCGCTGACGACCGCATATCGGCCGAAGGCCTGCTGGAATCCGGCGTGGAACTCGTTGCGAAAACCTGGCTGAAGTGTTCCCACCACGCCCGGCGTGCAGGAGAGAAGCGGAGAAAGGACTGCGTTCGAGCATCCGGTGCTGGAGAGCACGAGGTTTTCGTTGAAAGGCGTTTCGAGAGTGCGGGCATAGGAGATGCGCAGCACGGTGTTTGTCCGATTGAAGTTGTAGGCGATGCCCACGCGCGGCTGAGCCTGGCGAGCGATCGCAAGACCGTTGTACAGGTCGCCGCGTATACCTAAATTGAACAGCCAATTGTGGGCTTTGATCTGGTCCTGGACATAGAGAGCCAGTTCCTTTACGACTGTGTGACCGAAGAAGTTGTAATAGCCGCCGCCGCGAGTGAGGTCATACGGCAGGAGAACGGGATTGAACGGCGTCGCGGTCACATTAGGATTGGAGCCGTCGTTGGGATTCAAGCCGGCCGCGGTGCATTGCGATGGGTCAGTAAGCCCGCTAACCGGATTTCCGTCAGCATCCACGCACGGGGAGTTGAAAGTGGAATTCACGATGCTGAGGCTGTTTCTTTCCCTCAGGAATGTCTGCTCATAAACGGCTCCGAACTTGATATTGTTGATGCCCCGCAGATACGAGAGGTCGGAGCGAACGCCGGCATTCAGAAGCGTCCGGTACTGGCCGATGGTTTGGTTCTGTAGATTCGGCGGGCCTTTATCGGCAAACGGATTGTTGCTGGGATAGTAGTTGTAAAAATCCTTGCGAACATAAGGGCCAAAATTGAAGACGGCATTCGAGCTGATCACCCGTGTATAGGTCGGCGCGATGTTGTAAGTCTGAATCTTGGAACGCTGATCGGTATTGCCGACATTGCCGAAGACGGGATTCGCGCTGGCGCCTCCGTTGACGACATTGGACACATTCAGATTGTCGTAAGAGTTAGGAGTCTGGAACCAGGAGCGGCTGTAGTTCAGACTCACGTGGATGGAGTCGGCCGGGGTGAATTGATAATCCGCGCGGTTGAAGACATTCTGCAGGTTTCCCTTGGCGTGAAATACCGTGAATTGCGGAGGATCGAGAAATCGGCCTGTATTCAGTCCGTCAAACTCAAAGAAGTTTCCCCAGTTCTGGCCGCCCCAGCCTAGGTCGACGCTGCCCGTTGCTGACCCGAAGCTTCCGTAGGAGGTGGTAATGTTGCCCCTGGGTGGGCTCTGCCCTTGCCCTGAGCGGGTGGTTACCTGGATCACCAGGCTCGTCTTGCCGCCAAACTCCGCCGGTGGAGCGCCGGAGATCACGGTAAGAGATTGAACCGAGTTCATCGGGAGCTGGTTGGAGAAGACTTTGCTTTGCTGGTCGGTGATGGGCTGGCCGTCGATAGAAAACGAGTTGGACGCGTGATCGCCGAGGCCATGGAAGAGGCCATTCGAATCGGCGGCGACGCCGGGAGAGACGAGCGTGACCAGCGAGCTGAGCGACGACGACTGGCTTTCCAACGGAACTCTGTCGATGAGGTTCCGGTCGATATCGGTGTGGAAGGTGGGATCGTTTTCGATGAGGTCTCTGCCGCCTTCAACGGTTACGGTGGTGGAGGCTGCGCCAAGAGCCAGGCTGGGGTTCACAATGAGCGGCACGGTGGACCGCACTTCGATGTCCTGGACCAGAGAAGCAAACCCGGTCGCATTCACCATCAGGTGGTAGGGATTGAAGGGCACGTTAGGGAAGCGGAAGTGACCCGCACTGTCCGTGACAGCTTCCCTCGAATACTGGCTGACCGGGTTGTGGATGGAAACGGTCGCATTGGGTACTACGGCGCCGGTTGGATCGGTAATTGTCCCGGAGATGGTTCCCGAGCTAACAGCGGACTGAGCGAAGACGAGAGAAGACGCTGCCTGCAAAAAGGCTGCAAGTAGAAAGACGGTGAAGCATCGCACGAATGTGCGCATGAACGACCTCCTGGGAATCTGCTGAATTGTGAAATTGACTCTGCTTAGGCGAAAGCAGAGACAGCAGGTGGAGGCCGGGATGCAAGCTTGAAGAAGAAGTACCGGCTTGGCAGCTCGAGGGTTGGTTCAGGAGCTA
>DATAQX010000084.1:0-3932 GCA_036264455.1 Silvibacterium sp.
CTCTGCCCGCCGCTCAAAATCTTGGCGTCGTCTCCATATTGCTGCAAAAAAGCGATTGCCTCGGGAATAGTCTTCGGTCGGAGATACTCAAAAGCCGGCGGGATCAATGTCGTCCACCCTCCCATCCAGGCTTCCCATTCAGGCTTCTGGATGCTGACGAAAAATCATGCACGTGGAACTTGAGCAAACGGGAGCGCTTGCAGGCCCCGCAACTTTATAGCCCCTGGAAGGCAGAGGGGTCAACGCAACGTAATCTAGCGCTCGAGTGTCTCGTCGGCAAAGCGCCTTCGCCAGTCGTCGATCGCATTCCGAATAGCCGCCGGAGCAAGGTTGCTGCACCGCATCTTGTATTCGGGAATGCCGCCGAGTGCTTCAGCTACAGCCTGCTCGGTGATCCGATATGCCTCGTCCACTGGTTTGCCCAGCGCCATCTCTGTGGTCATCGACGAACAGGCGATGGCTACCGCGCACCCCATGCACTTGAATTTCACTTCCTGAACAATGTTGTTCTCGATGCGCAAAGTGATCAGCACCGTATCGCTGTCTAGCGAGCTCTTTACGATTGCCTTGCCGGAAGGCTCAGCCACGCTCCCCACGTTCCGCGGATTCGCGTAGTGAGCCCGGACCTGTTCGCTATACAAGGCTCATCCCTATGTTGGTAGCGTCGGTGTTTGAAGCGTGCGGCAACGAGAGCATATGATACTCATTTTTATATGTTCTCTGATCTCTACTGCAAAGCGGCTGAACTCGCCTCCGAGGGCAAATCCTTCGTTATCGCCACCGTGGTCCGAGTTGAAGGGTCTTCGTCGGCCCGTCGCGGCTCCAAGGCCATTATTGATCCCCTTGGCAGACTCCTGCTGGGATGGGTAGGAGGAGGGTGCGCGGAGAGTGCCGTCAGAAGCGAAGCCCTGAAATGTCTCGAGACCCGGAAGCCACGGCTGATTACCGTCGATATGACGGATGAGCAACTGGGCGTGGGTATGCCCTGCGGAGGAACCATGGATATCTTTATTGAGCCCGTTCTGCCCAAACCCGAACTTCTCATCGTGGGCCACGGTCGTATTGCCGAAACCCTTTCCACGCTGGGGCACTTGATGGGCTTTGCTGTCACGGTCAACGATCCCGCAGCGGATCGCGACTCCTTTCCACAGGCGGAAAAGCTCGTAACCGAGGATTTTGATCTCACCGAAACTCCTATCGGACCGGGATCTTTTGTCGTGATTGCCACGCAGCATAAGAGGGACCATCTGTGGCTGCAAAAAGCGCTTGAAGGAAACGCAGCTTACGTTGCCCTGATTGCCAGTCGTCATCGGGCCGCGCTGGTGCTCGACTATCTTCGTGCCGCAGGTGTTTCCGAAGATAAGATCGCCACTATATCGGCGCCCGCCGGCCTGGACCTCGGCGCATCCACTCCCGAGGAGATTGCTCTGAGTGTCATGAGTCAGATGGTGGCGCTTCGCCGCGGCGGCACCGTCAGCCCGCTCCATCTGAAGGAAGCCGGTCTACCCAACCACACCCTGGCCGCAGACGCCGTGATTCGCCAGTGCGAAACGGACGACATTCCCTGATCAAAGATTCCGGTATTCCCGGTCGAAATTCAGCGATTTCCCGGCTCAATCGACCGGCAGTTTGCGCCGGATTTTTTCCTGCTTCTTCTCTCCTCCTGAATGACCGCCTCGATCAGCGATTTTTCATCATCTCCGGATTGGCCAAAGCATTGCAGTCGCTCATAGTCCTCTTTGTTATCGATGTCGAGCAGAATCCCCGGATCCTCCACTTCCACCTTGACGATGCCATCCAGGTGATTCCCGAAGATCGCCCGGCAGCCGATATCTCCATCGAGCGCCATGACCTGGGAAAAGACAGAACGATCCAGGAGAACCGGGTTGCCGCGAAAGCCCTTATACAACGGGATCACAATCTGCGCATTGCTACCGCGGTACTGATCGATGATTCGATTGAGCGTCTCAGGGCGAATGAAGGGCTGGTCGGCCAGGATAACGAGTGCGGCGTCTGTCTGCAGATCAAGGGCGGAAAGCCCTGCTCGCAGCGAGCTGGCCATTCCTTGCTCGTAGGCGTGGTTGACTACAATCTTAAGACCTTCGATGACAGAGGCCGAAAGCTGCTTCCGGATAGTTTCCGCCGAAGAGCCGAGAACGAGAACGGTTTCATCCACTCCGGCACCGCGAACGTTCTCGAGCGTCTGCCCCAGGACGGTGGTCTCTCCCAGGCGGAGCAGCTGCTTTGCCTCCCCCATGCGCGAAGACCTGCCGGCGGCCAAAATGATGGCCCCCACTCGAGAAGTACTTATTGCAGTCATACTGGTAACTCGAATTCAATCAGCTTTGCCTGCGGTCCAAAAATCTCAGAGCTGAATCCGCGACAATAGCCGATGCATTCAAAGCAGGAGCTTATAGTGCACTTGTCGCTCACACTCTTCTGTGACTAAGTCGGCACTGGCGTGAATGCCGGCAGGCGTAGATCGTGCCTGACTACGACTCACAACTTTCCCAGCATGAGCGACCCTCATGGCAGACGGAGCTATGAACATAGTGATCGTCAGGTCCGGCTTTACCCATAGTCTTGAGACACCAATAGGTGGTGGTTGCTCCCGCCAGATCGAGAAGCTCATCGTGGAATTCACCGAAGGCGCCGTAAGATGATTTGCTGCGAAGCGAGGCGCAACGGATTTGAACGAGTTGGTCAGACATGCGAGCCTCCTTAGCCAATGGCGCTTCGATCACGCTGCATCTGCCCTGCAGCGAGTAGCACGGTGCGATAGATTGCGGTCTGAAAGAGTTGCGTTTTGTACCCGTTTTGTGAAAGCGGGGTGGCACTCCGCATAGCGGCTTGCCCAGCGGCGCGCGCAGTAGCTTCGTCAATAGTTTTGCCGGTGAGTACATCCTCGGCTGCCTTGGAACGAATCGGGGTAGGAGCGGCGACGCCAAGCACCACGGAAGCCTTGCGGCAAAGTGCGCCGTCCATAACAAGCACTACGCCGGCATCTGCGATCGGCCAGTCAAAGCTCTCCTTCTCTCCGTACTTCTGATAAGCAGAGCGGGTGCCCGCCTCGGGTGGCGGAACAATAATGCTGGTGATCAGTTCTCCTGGCTGAACAACGGTCTCGTTGATGACATTTTTCTCCGGGGGCACGTAGAACTCGCTCATTGGGACCATGCGCTTGCCGCGCTTTGAGGTAAGCTGCACCTGTGCGTCCATCGCGAGCAGAGGCACTGCGGTGGATGACGGATGCACCATGGCACAGGTGGCGTTGTTCATGATGGCGTGGTACTGATTCTCGCCCGTGTGCGCATGGCACTCATCGCTGCCGCCGCCTTTCTTCTTACAGTCGAAGTCACTGGAGCGAAAGTACCAGCAGCGCGGGCGTTGCATAAGATTGCCACCCAGCGTGGCCATATTACGCACCTGCGGCGTGGCCGCATGGCCGGCTGCATCGGCGAGAGCGGAGTAGTTCCGCCGAATCTCAGGATGATCTGCAATCTCGCTCAGAGTCGACAGCGGTCCGAGGTGCAGGCCATCCTCCGAAATCGTGATGCCACGCAGGCTATCAATGTTGCGAATGTTGACCAGCTTCGGCGGAGAGATAATGTCCTCTTTCATGAGGTCCAGTAGATCGATCCCTCCTGCCTTAACCATGGCGCCGTCGCTGAGTTGTCCAAGAGCCTGATCTACCGTTTTGCAATCAACGAACGCAAACTTGTTCATGCTTGCACCTCTCCCTGCACTTTACCGAGTGCGGCAAGTACGTTTGCCGGGGTCATTGGAATCTTATGCATTCGGACCCCCGTGGCGTTGTAGAAGGCATTGCCGATGGCAGCGGCCAGCGTGATGATGCCGGCAGACTCGCCGATCCCCGCGGCGTCGGTGGAGCTCTGTGCGATGTAATTCTCGACCAGCTCGACCTCAATCTC
>DATAQX010000172.1:0-6277 GCA_036264455.1 Silvibacterium sp.
CAATAGCGGAACTGAGTGCGACGGTGAGAAATCGGCGATTCATTCTGCCTCGTTTCTATTCGTAACTTATACAGATGCTTATTGTACGGCTAACTCGGTAAGCGCCAGTTGATCGAGTAGAGCGCGTATTTCCGCCAGCACTCCATCCGGCTTAGGAGACGTTAGAGGATAGCGCAGCACACCTTGCGGAGTGAACTGCGCGCCGCGCTTGGCATTCTTGGCGACGAGCTTCATCAGGCGGCCTGGATCGACGCCAGCGCTCTCGGTAAATCGAATATGCAGTTGATCGCGCTTGCGGTCGATCTGCGAAACGCCGATCCGCTCGCACTCGATACGCAGCAGCGAAGCATCAAGCAGGTGGCGGACACTCTCCGGCAACGGCCCATAGCGATCTTCGAGCTCGGCACGCACGTCGGCAATGCCGGCTTCGTTCTGTACTCCGGCAATGTGCTTGTACATGCGCAGCCGTTGGTTCTCCTCCGGTATGTAGCTTTCGTCGATGCGCAGCGCAATTCCCAGGCTGAGCTGCGTAGTAGGAACCTCGACGCGCTCTTCGCCCTTCAGTTTCCCGACCGCCTCTTCCAGCATGCTGGTATACATCTCAAAGCCAATCGCTTCGATATGCCCGCTCTGTTCCCCTCCCAGCATGTTGCCCGCGCCCCGCAGCTCAAGATCGAGTGCGGCTATCTTGAAACCTGCGCCGAGGTCGGAAAATTCCTTAAGCGCGGCCAGGCGTCGGCGGGCAACTTCCGTCAGTTCCTGTTCAGGTGGAATAAGCAGATACGCGTAAGCCCTGCGATTAGAACGGCCCACGCGTCCACGCAGCTGGTAAAGCTCGGAGAGCCCATGGCGATCAGCGCGATTAACGATGATGGTATTAGCCAGCGGAATGTCCAGTCCGTTCTCGATAATCGTCGTCGCCACCAGCACATCATGCTCGTGGTGCATGAAGCTGAGCATGACTTTTTCGAGCTCGCCCTCGCTCATCTGTCCGTGGCCCACGGTAATGCGTGCCGTCGGCACCAGTTCCTGAATCTTCGCGGCCAGCTCGTAGATGGTCTCCACGCGATTGTGCACGAAGTAAATCTGGCCGCCGCGTTCGAGCTCAACTTCAACCGCGGAACGAATCAGCTTCTCGTCGAACTTGGCCACCACCGTCTGGATCGCCATGCGATCCTTGGGCGGCGTTTCAATCACGCTCATGTCACGCAGTCCCAGCAGCGACATGTGCAGCGTGCGCGGAATGGGCGTGGCCGACATGGCCAGCACATCGATCTCGCGCCGCAGCTGTTTCAATCGCTCCTTATGCCGCACGCCAAAGCGCTGCTCCTCGTCGACAACCAGCAGGCCCAGGTTATTAAATTTCAGATCCTTCGAGAGCAGCCGATGCGTGCCGATCAGAATATCGACCTTGCCCGCATCCACTCTCTCCAGAATGCTCTTCTGCTCCTTCGCCGTCCTAAAGCGCGAGATCATTTCCACGACGATGGGGAATTGTTTGAATCGCTCCTTGAAAGTTTCAAAGTGCTGGAAGCTGAGAACCGTCGTCGGCGTGAGCACGGCAACCTGCTTGCCTTCCTGCACGGCTTTGAAGGCCGCGCGCATAGCCACTTCGGTCTTGCCGTAACCCACATCGCCGCACAGCAGCCGGTCCATCGGCATGGTTGATTCCATGTCGCGCTTGATGTCGTTGATGGCCGATATCTGGTCTTCCGTCTCGTTGTAATCGAAAGCGTCTTCAAATTCACGCTGAAATTCGTTGTCCGGCGCAAAGGCGTGGCCCTGCGCAGCTTTGCGCTGCGCGTAGAGCTTCAATAGCTCGTCCGCCATATCCTGCATGGCTTTGCGCACCCGGGCCTTGGTCTTCGCCCACTGCGCAGAGCCCAGCCGGTTCAGTGCCGGAGCAGGCCCGGCGTCGGTCGAGCGATATTTCTGGATCAGGTCAAGGCGCGTAAGCGGCACATACAGCCGTGCCTGTTCGGCAAACTCGAGCACCATGAATTCGAGTGTGACGCCATCCTGCACAATCTCCTTGAGGCCCATGTACTGCGCAATACCGTGCTCCACATGCACCACATAGTCGCCAACCGTCAGGTCGCGAAAGTCGGAGACGAACGCGGCCGTCTTCGATTTTTTGGGGGCAGGCCTTGCCGTTACATCGGCATCATCGGAGAAATCATTCGCTCCGAACAGAACGAGATTCGCATCCTGCAGGCTCACTCCGGCCGACAGAGAGCTGCGCACCAGGATCGGCGTACGGTAATTGCCCGCCAGGTAGCTCGATTCGTCATAGATGTTCTCGCTGCCCGCGTGCTGAATGCGGCTGCCGAGCCGGTAAGGCAGCTCATACTCGCGCAGCAGGTTGGCCAGCCGTTCCACTTCGCCCTGGTTAGGGGCAACCAGCAGCATGCGCGTCTCCTGCTGCATCAGCGAGCGCACCTGTTCTAGGAAGGCCGGGATCGAGCCATGAAAACGCAGCGTGGGCCGCGACTGGAAGGCAATTTCGCCGAGCGTCTTATCGTCTTCGAGCACGTCCACGGCGCCCAGCTGATCGATATCGATGCCCGGGTGCGACGACAGCTGCCCAGCGAGCAATTCGGGGCGTAGATAGATATCTTCCGGGCGAATCAGCGAGCCGATGCTCGAGCGCTCGTGCCGCTGTTCGACCTTGTTCCACCAGCGGTCGATCTGGTTCTCGATCATCGCTGGCTCCTCGACGAAGAGCAGGCAGCGCGGAAGCAGATCGAGCAGCGTGCCATCGGCGCCGGCCACTCCGGCGAAGAATTCCCAGCCGGGAAAGACGCTGACTCCGCCCGCGGCAACGGCTTGGGCTACAAGTTCCGGATCATCTCCCGCTTCAATGCGAGCTCCACTCAGGCGCGCATGAACGGCGGCCAAAAGCCGCTCGGTGACCGGTGTTTCCGTAAGCGGCAGCAACAGTGCTTCGTCCAGCGGCGAGGACGATCGCTGCGTTTCAGGATCGAATTTGCGGATGGTCTCAATCTCGTCGCCGAAGAACTCGAAGCGGACCGGGCGGTCGGCCTCTGGCGAATAAATATCGAGGATGCCGCCCCGCCTGGTGTACTGTCCGGGCATCTCGACAATATCCATGGGCGTATATCCTACCCCCGCCAGATGCGCAAGCAGCGTTTCTACATCCACCTCTTCGCCACGCCGCAGTACCTGTGCCAGGCCGCCATAAAAATGCCTTGGGAAGAGCTTCATCGCCGCCGCTTCAACGGGCGCAATCACGATGGAGGCCCCACCGGTGGCCATCTTCCACAGCGTCGCTGCGCGTTGTTCCTGAATTTCTGGATGCGGCGAAAGATTCTCGAAGGGCAATACGTCATGCGCCGGCAGCTTCAGCACGCGGTTTGGCGGGACGGCCCCCGTTAGGTCGCAGCCCGCCCGCAGCGCGATCTGCAGCGCGTCGGCGGCCTTGTTATCCGGAACCACGATCACTACAGGCGCGTTGGCGGCGCGTGCAAACAGCGGAATGTAGAGGGCGCGAGCGGTCGAGGTCAGCCCGGAGACACGACGACGCCCACGGGCAAGGGCGAGATGCCTTCGTGCCTGTTCAAATGAGGGAGAGTTCTCCAAATCCGCTAACAATTCGCGGACAAACGGGAGGATCATGCAGCTTCCAGTTTAACAGTGCACTCTTCCACAGCGGCCTTTTGTCACGAGCCATTCTTTATTGCGAGGTGTGCGATGCCTGCCATGACACGTATACAGTATTTCAAAGAGCCAAATTTCAGGAATCATGAAGAAATCAATCGTTTTACTCAGCCTCGCCGCTGGCCTGCTGTTCTGCGCCCCGTATTCCTCTCAAGCGCAACTCTCCGTTCCGTACAACACCGTCACCAACGACCCGCCTGTGTATGGGCCCTACAACGGAGTCTTCCTGCCCGACGGTGAAGGTCTGAACAAGAAGCTCACCGAGAACGACACAGTGCTGCTCGCCGATTCGCCCTGGACACTATATGCCTGGGTGAATGCCGACGAGGCTATCACCAAACCTACGCTGATCGCGGGTCTCGGCAAACCGGAGGACGAGTATTCGCGCTATCTGGCCATCGCGCCCGGCAAACTGATTCTCTTCGCCGGTAAAGGCAACAGCCTCGAAGCACCCGTGGCGCTGGCGCCTGCCAGGTGGCACCTGATCGCCGCAACCTTTGACGGCGAGCGATTCCATCTCTACAGCGACGGCGCGCAGGTAACGAGTGGCAACCTGATCCTCGGCAGTGTGAGCGGCGTGCTAGGCATGGCTCCTGCGATGCGTCCTACGATACCTCCCGCGACACCGCCTGCGCCGGACTGGGGGCATTTTGGCGGCAAAATCGCTGGATTTACGTTGATCCGCGAAGCGCTGGGCGGCGACGTGATTGCCCAGACTTACAGCAAGGGCAGCGATTCGTCCGCGATCGAGTACGAAGAAGGCTCGAAATCCTGGCCGGTGCAGACGCGCGGACAAGCCGGATACCGCGCGCCACAGGATGCGTCCCAGATGCCGCGCAGCAAAGCGCCGTTTTCCGCGCCTGTCGCCAAGCCTCTGCCGCCAGCCCGCGAAGCACTCGAATCGGACGGCGACAATCAGTGGAATATCGGCGGCTGGACACTGGCCGAGGCTCCGAAGGTTCAGGCCGATGGCACGGCAATTTCTGCCAAAAATTTCAACGCGAAGAACTGGTATGTGGCCACCGTGCCAGGCACGGTGCTCACCACGCTCGTCGATCGCGGTGTCTATCCCGATCCCGATTACGGCCTAAACAATCTCGCTATTCCTGAGACGCTGAATAAGCAGGACTACTGGTACCGGACGGAATTCAAAGCGCCCTCCAGCATTGGCAGTAGGCGCCTCACACTCACCTTCCACGGCATCAACTACAAAGCCGCGATTTGGCTCAATGGCCAATCGCTGGGCACGATCACCGGGGCATTCATCCGCGGCAACTTCGACGTGACCGGCATTCTCAAGCCGGGGCAAACAAATGTGCTGGCTGTGCGCGTCTCGCCGCCGCCGCATCCCTGCATTCCGCAGGAGCAGTCGATCAAAGGCGGTCCGGGCGAGAACGGCGGCCTCATGTGCCTCGATGGCCCAACCTTCGTCGCCACCGAAGGCTGGGACTGGATTCCGGCGATTCGCGATCGCGACACCGGCATCTGGCAACCTGTAACACTCACAGCTACAAATTCACTAACCATCGGCGACCCGCAGGTAGTGGCCACACTGCCGCTGCCCGACACCACACGCGCAAACGTCGAAATCAATGTGCCGCTGACGAACGCGTCGGACACTCCCACAAAGGCCACGCTCAATGCCAGCTTCGAAGGCGTGACCGTAAGCAAAGACGTGACTCTCGCTCCGGGCGAGAACACGGTCAAGTTTGCGCCCGCGGAGTTTGCCCAGCTCACCGTACAGAATCCGCGCCTGTGGTGGCCCAATGGCTATGGCAAGCCGGAGCTCTATCACCTTAAGCTCTCCGTCACCGCTGGACGTGATGTCTCCGACACGAAGCAGCTGCGCTTCGGCATCCGCGAAATCACATACGAACTCAGCCTGCTCGACAGCACTGGGCATCTGCGCCGCGTGGAGTACGCGCCTGCCAAGGCCCGCGCCAGCGACAGCCCGGCCCGCGCAAGCGATAACCTCGTTGTCGATGTAAGCCACAACGGCATGCGCGAGATCCCCGCTGCCGACCCGCCCCCCCCATCCCTGCCTGAAGCGTGGCGCGAGAACTGGCACTCTTGGGTTGCATCGCTCGCGCCGGGCGGTGAACAATCTCCTGCCATTCATCTGCTCGACGACACCAAAGCCGCGCCGTATCTCGTAGTAAGAGTTAACGGCGTGCGCATCGTCTGCCGCGGCGGCAACTGGGGTATGGATGACGCCCGCAAGCGTGTGTCTCGCGAGCGCCTCGAGCCCTACTTCCGCCTGAACCGTGACGCCCATCTCGATATCATCCGCAACTGGGTTGGCCAGAGTACTGAGGACACCTTTTACGATCTCGCCGACGAATACGGCATGCTGGTGTGGAACGACTTCTGGGAATCGACGCAGAACTACAACATCGAAGCGCAGGACCCCGATCTCCTTCTCAAGAACGCAGCCGACGTGATCTCGCGTTACCGCAATCACCCCTCCATCCTCGTGTGGTGCGGACGCAACGAGGGCGTGCCGCAGCCCATTGTCAACGAAGGCCTCATCCATCTGATAGCCACGCTCGACGGCACCCGCTACTACTTCCCCAGCTCGAACCAGGTCAATCTGCAAGGC
>DATAQX010000213.1:0-5402 GCA_036264455.1 Silvibacterium sp.
CCCGCAATCTCAAAGCCCGCTGGCACACCGTCGCTGGTCAGCCCGCTCTCCGCGTGATCGAACCACACCCGCATCGCCGAACCCTCCACGATCGCCTCGCGAAACAGCGGCCCCGAGTACTCGAATCCACGCTCTTCGTACACTGTTGCCCGCGCGGCCAGCGCCAGCCTTGCCCCCACCGACTGCTTGTCCGGTGGATGCACATTATCCTTCGTCCCGATATCGAGAGTCACAGCCATCGCGGTATTCGCCACCGACAGTGTCCGCCGCTGCGCGTCGCGGACCGTGCCCCAGTCCTCATCCGGCGAGTAGAAGTTCGAAATCTGCACATACAGAAACGGAAAATTCCCCTGCGCCCAATCCCTCCGCCAGTCCGCGATCAGCGCCGGAAACGACCTCACATAGAGCGGCGCCCGTTCCGGATCGCTGTTTGCCTCTCCCTGGTACCAGATCACGCCTTTGATCGTATAGGGAGTCGCCGGCGCGATCATTCCGTTGAACAGCGCAGCAGGCTGCCACGCGGCCTCATCTGGATGCCAATGCGGCTCCGGAGCCGGCTTGCCCTCCGCGACCGCGGCATCCCGCTCGCGCTTCTCCTTTGCCATGACGGCGGGCATATCCGCCAGGTTCTGCGCAAAGATGGCTCGCGATTTAAACAGCGGCATCAGGCTCGCATCCAAAGAAATCCCTTCAAGGCTGATCCACGATTCGACCGGTGTTCCACCCCACGTCGTATCGATCAACCCTATCGGCACCTTCTCTTTCTGATTGATCTCTCGTCCGAAAAAGTAGGCGACCGCTGAAAACTTAGCTGCCGTCTCTGGATTGCATTCCGTCCAGCTGGTCGAAAAGTCGTTCAGTGGGTAGCTCGAGGTCGTATGCTCCACTCGCAGCAGCCGGACGGTAGGCAGGGTAGCATTGGCAATCTCTTCGGCCCCATTCTTCAGCACGGCGCTGTTGGGGAACCCCGCCAGCGGCATCTCCATGTTCGACTGTCCCGAGGCGACCCACACATCCCCCACCAGAACGTCAGAGACCGTGGCACCCGCGCCACCGCCGCTTCCGGTCACCGTCAACGTATACGGTCCACCCGCCTTCTCCGGCATCAGCCACAGGCTCCACTTACCCAGGGGGTCCGCCGTCGCCATGCGCGTCTGGTCGTGGAAGCGCACGGTGACCGTTTCTCCCGGGTCGGCGTTGCCCCAGATATGGATCGGGGCCTCGCGCTGCAGCACCGCATGGTCGGATAAAAGGTGGGGCAGCCGCACTTCCGCCTGAACTACAACCGTCGCAAACATCGCCGCCATCCCCACCGCGGCCCAGGCAAACTTTCCTGAAAATCGCATGCGTCTTCTCAAACCTCTCGTCCGCAACATTTCCATAACTATTTCGGACCCCGTCCACCATACCAGCACGCGGCCCGGCACTGCATCAGAAGGCCCAATATCCGCGGCAGAATACACGCTGGCCGCAAGCGGGACTCATGGTAACTTACCCCCTATGACCCTCAAGAATCGAGCCGTTGTCGCCGCCTTGTGCACCGTAGCCTTGCCCTGTCTCGCGCAAACCCCGCCAGCCGCACCAGCAGCTCAGGCCCCCACGGGTCCGACGGTGCAGGACCGCATCGCCCGCATGATGTCTCCCGGCACCGGTGCATGGACCACTGACCAGCTCGCCGTGATGACCCAGCTGCGCGACGCCGCCCTCACCGACCCCTACGCCCTGACCGAGCTCCGCCATCTGACGGACAATATCGGGCCGCGCATCTCGGGATCGCTCCAGGCTCAGGCCGCTGTCGAGTATGTTGCTGCTGAAATGCGCGCCCTCGGAGCCAACGTCCAGCTCGAAAAGGCCACCGTTTCCCACTGGGTTCGTGGCGAGGAGACAGCAGCCCTCACCGCTTGGCCCAGCATGACTCCCGGAACCACGCAGAAGATCGTCCTCACAGCTCTCGGCAGCAGTGTCGCGACGCCCCCTGAGGGCCTGACGGCCGACGTTGTCGTGGTCAACAACTTCGACGAAGCCCGCAAGCTCCCAGCCGGAGCCGTCAAGGGCAAGATTCTTCTCTTCAATGAAATCTTCGATAAGCGCCTCGCCGCCCAGGGCAATGGCCTCTCTGCCTACGGGCAAGCCGTCCTCTACCGCGGAGCCGGCCCCAGCGTTGCCGCATCGCTCGGTGCGGTCGCTGTTCTCGTGCGCTCCGTCGGAGGAGCCGATTTTCGCCTGCCTCACACAGGCATGACCTACTATTCCCCTGGCCTACCCAAAATCCCCGCCGCCGCCGTCACCGCCGAAGATGCCATGCTGCTCGCCAACCTCACCAGTCAGGGTCCGGTCACCATGCGCCTGGTTCTCACCCCGCAAACCTTCCCGCCCGTGCAGAGCTACAACGTCATCGCCGACTGGAAGGGAACCGAGCACCCCGAACAAGTCGTTATCGTCTCCGGCCATCTCGATTCGTGGGATCTCGGCACCGGAGCCATCGATGACGGAGCCGGCATCGTCGTCTCCATGCAGGTCATTCACCTGCTCCAGAAGCTTGGCATCCATCCCAAGCGCACCGTGCGCTTTATCGCCTGGATGGATGAGGAGCAGGGCGGCGAAGGCGCACAGACCTACGCCCAGGAGCATGCCGCCGATCTTGCCAACCACATCGGCGCGCTCGAGTCCGACCTTGGATCCGACCATCCGGACGGCGTCACCTACGCTGGCAAGCCCGAGCTAGGCGACTATCTCCGCCCCGTTGCCCAGGTGCTGGACGCCATCGGCGCTTCGACTCTGACCGGTGGCGAGGAAGCCGGTGAAGACATAGGCTTCCTCAAAGGCGTACCCGGATTCACTCCCACACAGGACAGCCGTTTCTATTTCAACTACCACCACACCGCCGCCGACACCTTCGATAAGGTCAATCCGCAGCTGCTTGGCGAAAACGCCGCTGTGATGGCCGTCGTCGCCTACGCCCTGGCTGACGCTGCAACTCCCGCTCCACGTTAACCTGCTGCCACTAAGTAGCCCACCTTGGCTTCCCCAAGGTGGGCTCGGCCGTTCCACGGAACGG
The DNA here is from genome assembly GCA_036264455.1 of Silvibacterium sp. Taxonomy (GTDB): domain Bacteria; phylum Acidobacteriota; class Terriglobia; order Terriglobales; family Acidobacteriaceae; genus Silvibacterium. The sequence goes on from DATAQX010000213.1 coordinate 3,059, forward strand.
CGCCGTCCCATGGAACCGTCGCCCCGGCGTCTGCGTAGTTTCACCTTGTGGATCGCCACCGAAGCCGTGTGCGGCCACGTTTGCCCTCGTCACAAATGCGCTACTGGTTATGGTGTCGCTGATAAACTAGTTGTACTCTGCCCCCAGGGAAAGCCATGGAACTTAAAGAAGCGTTCAAAATCGCGCTCCAATCCCTTTGGGCCAACAAGCTGCGTTCGGTGCTCACCCTCATCGGCGTGGTCATTGGAGTCTCTTCCGTGATCGCCGTCATCACCCTCACCAATGGCGTCAACAATTATGTCGCCACCAAGGTCTATGGATATGGCGCGGACGTCTTCACTCTCTCCAAGCAGTCGCCGGTCATCTTCAGCTATGAGCAGTGGCAGAAGTTCCAGAAGCGGCGGGACATCAAAATCGAGGACTTCTACGCTATCCGTGATCTGTGCAAGAGCTGCCCCGACGTTGGAGCTCTGCTTAATACCAGCGGCAAAGTTGTCGTTTCCAATCACTCCAGCGACAATACCGATATCCGCGGCTGGAGCTGGAACATGCCCGCGATCTCCAACCTCAATGTTGTCCGCGGACGCAGCTTCATCCCTGCCGACGACCAGTACGCCAGCCGCGTGGCCATTGTTGGATACGACATCGTCGATAAGCTCCTGCCCAATGTGGACCCTATCGGCCAGGAGATACGCGTGGACGGCGAGCCGTACACCGTCATCGGCGTTGGCGAGCGGCAGGGTTCAACCCTGGGTCAAAGCCAGGACAACTATGTCGCCGTGCCCATCACCGCTTTCCAGCACACCTATGGCACGAATCAAAGTGTAACGATCTATGTTAAGGCTGGCTCCGTCGGGCCGGCGCTCGACCGCGCCGCCGATGAAGCCCGCGTGCTGCTTCGCTCGCGCCGCCACGATCCCGCTGGTGAAGAAGACAGCTTCGAGCTTTCCACTAACGAAACCTTTGTCGGCCTCTGGAAGAGCATCAGCTCCACCTTCCTCTTCGTCGTCATCGGTATTGCCGCGATCTCGCTCGTAGTCGGCGGCATCGTCATCATGAACATCATGCTGGTCTCGGTCACCGAGCGCACCCGTGAGATTGGCGTCCGCAAGGCTCTCGGCGCGCGCTATCAAGACATCCTGCTCCAGTTCCTCATCGAGGCCGGAAGCATGTCGCTCGTTGGCGGCGTGATCGGTATCCTTGCCGGCGCGGGAGTCGCCAAGCTGGTCACCCTCATCATCGGTTTCCCCTCCGAGATTGCTCTCTGGTCTGTGCTCGTGGCTATCTTCGTTTCGGCAGGCATCGGCATCTTCTTCGGCGTTTACCCGGCCCGCCAGGCGGCCATGCTCGACCCCATTGTCGCCTTGCGGTCTGAACTATAGGCTCATAGGAGGCTTGCGATGAAATTCGGCAGCTCCGGCGAATCCATCAAGATGGCTCTCGAAACCGTGCGCGCCAACAAACTGCGCTCTGGTCTCACCATCCTCGGTATCGTGATCGGTGTCACAACCGTCATCACCATTTCGTCGATCATCAGCGGCCTCAACAACAACGTGCAAACCTGGGTGAATTCGCTCGGCTCCAATGTCCTGTGGATCTTTCATATGCCGGTCATTGGTGTGCGCCCCACCACCGAAATGCTCGCCCGCAAACGCCTCACGCTCGAGGATGCAGTCGCCATGCGCGACCTGCCCCATGTTCTGGCCGCCGACGCCTCGCTCCGCCACGTCAATAAGATCTTCCAGGTTGGCGTCATCGGCGTGAAGTATGGCAGCAAAAAGGCCCAGGGCACCATGGAAGAGGGCAATACCACTGCCGTCCAGAACATCTATGACCTCAACCTCACCCAGGGCCGTCTCTTCACTGAAGACGAAGACCAGCGCCGCGCCAACGTCGTCATCCTCGGTCACGATACCGCTGAGAAGCTCTTTGGGAACGAGAGTGCCGTCGATAAGGAGGTCGAGATCGAGGGCGACCTGTTTACAGTGATCGGTGTTTTCGATAAGCGCAAACAGGTCTTTGGGGGTGGCACCAATCCTGAGGACAACAAGGCTGTCTTCCCTCTGCACACCTTTCTCAAGCTACACCCCGAGGAGAAGGATTACTGGCTGAGCGTCAAGTACGACGACCCCCGCAATCGCGCCCTGGTCGAGGACGAAATCCGCGAGCTCCTGCGCCGCCGCCGTAAGGTCGAGACCTGGCAAAACGATAATTTCGAGATCTTCGCGCCCGACACAATCGCCCGTCTGTGGAATCAGCTCACCGGCGGCCTGGCCATCTTCATGGTCGCCGTCTCCAGCGTTGGTCTTATGGTGGGCGGAGTCGGCGTCATGAACATCATGCT
>DATAQX010000242.1:0-8730 GCA_036264455.1 Silvibacterium sp.
ATGACGCCTATCCATGGCCCCAGCTTGGGCCGCCTGACCGGATGCTGCCGCCGGTAGCCCGGCGGCACTGCGAACTCCAGCATCTTCCGGACCGTCTCTCGCGACAGCCCAAACTCCATGGCCACCGCACGCTGACTCCTGCCCTCAACGCGCACCGCTCGCCGAACACGACCGTAGAGTTCCACCTTGAACATCCCTCCGGTGTCTCACGAAACCAAGATCCGGCGGTGGACTACTTTTGCTCCGCCGCAGAGCACCGCTCACGCGGCGCACTGTGGCCCATTTTCACTCCGGCGCTCACACGCTGCTCTGCCCCTCAAGGTGCCAATTTTACGCCGTGTAACGCCTTGTAGTAAGGCGAATTCACTATGTCCGGTTTCAATAGCGATTCAGGAATGGAAGGCCCCGGAAGAGAGGGAAGACGTACCTACAATAGAGGATGGAATCGGGACTTGAATGGTGGTCGCTGTAGGACTCGAACCTACGACCTCCTGCGTGTGAAGCAGGCGCTCTAACCAACTGAGCTAAGCGACCGTCTGGGAATACTTCATAAAACTTGCATATTAAAACCGTGCATTTAAGCCTATCTTGTTGACTTCAATATGTTTATGTCCAACCCTATGTCACCGTGTGAAGGTGGCACTCTACCGCTGAGTTATGCGCCCGGAAGGGAAGGATCAATCTCTAGATTAACATCCTCGTCTTGGGCTGCCAAACCCTCCTGGTGACCATCTATCCAGGTGCTGAAGTTAGGCATCCGAGGCACCAGATACAATCGTTTGACGGACAAAATGGCTTATCCTGAACCACCACCGGCCCCCGATCGCTCAATATCCAGGCAGGAATCAGACGAATCGGAACAGAATGGCATGAAGGGCGCGCCGGTTCCCCATCTGGAAGATGTAGAGATCATGGACTCTGACTCGCAACCTCTGGCCGAAAACGGGGTTGACAGTGATATGGCCTCCATTGCCTTAGATTCCGCGCTTTTGAAGGGAGCCCAGATCGAACCTGCTCCGAACCGGACAATCGCTGGCCGGGCAGTGGCCGACTGGAGCGCCATGAGCGACGCGGAGATTATGCTCCGCGTACGCGAGGGAGATGATTCAGGCTTCGACCTTCTGGTTCAGAAGTATCACAAGCCGATCATCCATTTTATGTTCCGTATGGTGCACAATCAGGCGGTGGCCGAAGAGTTGGCGCAGGAGGTTTTTCTGCGCGTATATCGCTCTCGCCACACGTATCGCGCCGAAGCCCGGTTCACGACCTGGCTCTATCGCATCGCGACGAATCTTGGTGTGAACCATGCGCGGGATACAAAACATGAGCGTGCGGCCCAGAATGTCTATCTCGACCAGCCCGATCCGGAGACGGGAACGACTCCAGACGTAGCGGACGCAACGGCGACAGTCGAGCAGGAACTGGTTCGTGACGAGAGGATGCGGGCGATCCGCCAGCATGTGATGGCATTGCCCGAACGGCAGCGTACCGCCGTGCTGATGCACAAGTATCAGGGATTGGACTATAAGCAGATTGGTGAGGTGCTCAAGCTGAGCGAGTCGGCTACCAAGTCGCTTCTCTTCCGCGCCTACCAGACGCTTCGCGAACGGCTGAAGGATTTCATTTAAGAAGGAATTAGAGTACCAGGAAGGTAAAGAACATGATCTGCCGGATAACCAAAGCGAACCTGACGAACCTGCTCCTTGATCGGGAGTCGGTTCCGTCCGAGGTGCGGAGCCATGTAGAGCATTGTGCCGACTGCAGGCAGGAACTCGCGGCGCTCGAAGCCACCATGCACGCGCTCGATTCCTGGGATGCGCCGGAACCGTCGCCGTTTTTTAACGCGCGTATGACCGCGCGTCTGCGCAGCGAATACCAGGCACAGCCGGCCGGGTTCTTTGAGCGGATGCGCGCGCGCCTGCTTTACAGCACGAACATGCATCTGCGTCCCGTAGCTGCAGGAGCACTGGCTCTGCTGCTGTTGATCGGAGGCGGTACATACGCTGGTTTTAGGAATGTGGCCAAGCCTGCAAACCCGTCGGCGACGATTCGTGATCTGCAGTCACTCGATGAGAATTCACAGGTCTTTCAGCAGTTGAATACGCTTGATCAGCAGGACGATGATTCTAATAGCAGTCCGCCGAACAGCCACTTGTGACGCTGTAGTGACGGTAAGGCCTGTACACAATATGGGATGGCAGCGCCGGTAACAGTCACTTTCACGGCAGCAGTTTTTTGACCGGTGGTTTCTTAATTGTAGTTTTCTTTGGGTCTTGGTTAGACGAGATATGACGATGCGCGCACGGCAAATAACGGCAAGCCGCCAGGGCGGGCTGAGCAGCCCGGGTCTGCCCATGATCGTCATGCTCGTGCTGGCGATTCTTGCTTTATGCTCCACGTCCTCAAGCTGGGCATCAGGTCCGCGTGGGGGCGGCTTTCATGCAACAGGCAAGCCGTATGGGAGCGGCGGACACGGAGCGCCGCAGTATCACCCTGCACCCGCGCCTCAGGCACAGCCATCCCCGTCCCGGGTTCACCCGATACCCTCGCACGCACAGGAGCCGCCGCTGCGGCCTGCTACGAATTCAGGCTCTTACTTACCCTCCCATCCGAATATCCAGCCGGGGCGGCCGGAACAGCAGCATCTTCCCCAGTGGCTCAACAACCATCAGAATCTGTCGCCGCAGCAGCAGGAGGACGCACTGCGCCGCGAGCCTGGTTTCCACAGCCTGCCCGCGGACCAGCAGCAGCGGCTCGTCAACCGGCTGCACACTCTCGATGAAAAGACTCCCGAGCAGCGCCAGCGCATCCTGGCGCGCAACGAGAATTTCGAACGGTTAGCGCCCGAGCAGCGCCAGGAAGTACGGGGCGCCTCGCAGGCGCTTGGCCAGATGCCGCCAGACCGTCAGCAGGTCGTTCGCCACGCTTTCCAGCAGCTGCGGCAAATGCCTCCACAACAGCGACAGCAGTTTCTTAACTCGGGTCCTTATGCATCGCAGTTCACGCCGCAGGAGCGCACCGTGCTCGGAAATCTGCTCTCCATCGAGCCATATCAGCCGCATCCGGGCGCAATTCCGCAGCCATATTTCGGGCGGCGATAGTCTGCGCGTCCACACTTACTGCCGTAACATATTCTTCGCGATAAACAGCACATTCGCCGGACGTTCGGCCAGGCGGCGCATAAAGTACGGGTACCATTCCGCGCCAAAGGGAACATAGACGCGGACATTGAAGCCCTCGGCGACCAGCGCCCGCTGCAGGTCACGTCGCACCCCATAAAGCATCTGGAATTCAAAAGATTTTGGATCGATCTGGCGCTCGCGCACAAACTGCCTGGTTGCAGCCACCATGGCTTCATCGTGCGTGGCGATGCCGTGGTACAGACCACTGGTGAGGAGCATGTGCGTCAGCTTCACGAAGTTGGCATCCACATCCGCTTTTTCAGGAAATGCCACGCTTGACGGCTCTTTGTATGCGCCCTTGCAGAGACGGATACGGATGCCGTCGGCGGTCAGACTGGCGATATCCTGCTCGCTCCTGAAGAGATAGGCCTGGATCACGATGCCAACGTGGCCGCGATTGGCCGGAACATCGTGGAGTGCGCGAACCAGATCGATGGTGGCCTGGGTGTATTCACTGCCTTCCATGTCCACGCGCACAAAGGTCTTCGCCGCGACCGCGTGGTCTACCAGTCCAGCCACAATCTCCTGCGCCAGATCGTGGCCGAGATCCATGCCCATCTGCGTGAGCTTGACGCTGATGTTGGCGTTGAGTCGCCGGGTTTCAATCGCATCCAGCAGCCGGTGGTAAATCTCTGCTGATCGCCGCGCCTCTTCCGGTGTGTTCACATTTTCGCCCAGGCTGTCGAGCGTTGAGGCGATCCCTTGCGTCTCAAGAGATACAGCCGCTTTGAGGACGTCTTCAATGTCCATTCCGGCAACAAAACGGGAAGACATGCGACGGCCAAGGGAGGAGCGCTCGGAGAAATGACGAAGAGTCTGGTTGCGAGACAAGGCAATAAAGGAGGAGCGCAGGATAGGCATGAGTATTGTGTAGAGTCGAACTTCTTATTTTCGCATATTCACGCAAATCAACCAGTGCCGATCAGGGAGGCTGATTTTTTGGAACGTCATTTGCCTGTGTTCAGCTCGGCCATCAAATCGAGAAAACTCAGATCCGGAGTTTCCGCATCGTAATTGTTATAGAACGAATCGAAAAGACGAGTTGTGTTATCGGAAGCGTAGACAATCGCTTGCGCCGAGCACGAATGCTGATAAATGTTGATTAGGTGGCACAGCGGGCTGTGCCTGATTCGGAGACATTCTCATGTTGAATCATTGCGCGAACCCCAACTGCGCAAAACCCCTCCGTTACCTCCGGGAGGGGCGAATTTTTGTTTTTGATTCCCGGCCGTTAGTATCGGACGATGGCTCAAAGCAGGCTCATCGTTTGGAGCACTATTGGTTGTGTGGCAGTTGCGCGGAAACGCTGCTTCTTGAAAAGACCGGAAACGGGGTCCGATTGAAAGCACGGACGGTTACCGACCGTTCCGTTGCGCACACAGAGCACGCGCAAGCATCGTAGCCAGAGCAGGGAACACGCCAAACATCTGCCTCTCGGTTAAACCACTCTTCCAATAACGGGACATCGAAGAATCGATGACTCCCGTTACTCGGGGAGTACCAGCGCATGAAATTTTCTTTCGAGCTGTGCAAGAATTTCGCGCATCTACTATGCTTAAAAGGGGTTACCCTAGAGACTGGAGCGCAGCTCACCATGACAAAGGCAGAATTGGTTGAGGAAGTCACCCAGCTTGGCGACCTGACACGGCGCGACGGCGAAGTGATTGTGGACACAATTTTCGATGCCGTAATAGGAGCTCTCAAGTCAGGCGATAAGATCGAAATTCGTGGGTTCGGAAGCTTTCGGATCCGGCAGCGCAAACCCCGCATCGGACGCAACCCCAAGACCGGGGCTAAAGTGGAAGTTCCGGCAAAGCGTGTTCCTTACTTCAAGCCAAGCAAGGAGCTGCGCGACCTGGTTAACCCTCATGAGGCGGCGGGAGCGGAGCCCACAACTGCGGCCGTCTAGGCGACAGCTCTCAATCTGTCCTCTTATTGGGGGTCCTCCCCCAGGAACGTCGAATCCCAATCACCGAGAACATCCGGCCGGTGAATCCATGTTCCGCACGGTAGGAAAAATAACGATCGGTACGGCAGCTGGTACAGTCGCCGACTACTGAGATCGCATCAGCCTTCAACCCGGCGTCGAGCAACTGGCGCCGATTGGCTTCCACCAGGTCGAGGTGCAGACTGGGGCCAATGTTGCTATGGCCCGGCGCGCGTGCAGTAAGAAATAGAAGCGGATATTTCTCCCTCACCGGATTAGAGTTGTATACATCGCAAAAGAGCTCCGCGGCGTAAGAGAACTGAGACTCGAACTCGGCGCGAACCTCTTCTCCCACCGCATAGCAGCACTGACCGATGCCCGGGCCGATGGCTGCTACCAGGTCTTCGGGTCTGCTGCCAAACTCCAGGCGCATCCGTCCTACTCCAGTTTCGACGATGCGTTTCAACGTGCCCCGCCAGCCGGCATGAAAGGCCGCCACCGCCCGCCGCCGGCGATCGGCAATGAGAACAGGAATACAGTCTGCCGTTTGAATAGCGAGCAGGATGCCAGGCTCGGCGGTCATCATGCCGTCGGCTTTCATGCAGCCAGTGCTTGATTCTGCATCTGCCGCTGTAACCCGGCGAAGCAGCGAGGAGTGGATTTGCCGCAGCGTGACCAGGGGAAAGTCAGGGCTTCCGGCCACGGCGGCCAGGAAGCGCTCGCGATTTGCGGCAACGCTGACTTTGTCATCGGATGCGGTGAAGCCAAGATTGAGCTCGCCGGCACGCTGCGATGGCCGGTAGACCGTACTCTTGCCGCCAGTCCGCGTACTGAAGCCATGCAAAAGCCAGTCGATTGCCGACAGGGAAGGGACCTGGATGACCTCAACCGCGCTTTTAGCAACGCGGTTCCGCCGCCGTGGTGCCTGCTTCGGATCTTTGGGCTGCTTCTCTCTTACGGCTGTACCCTTACGGCGTCCATGGCGTAAGCCGGCATCCGCAAGCAGCTGGTCAACCGTGTCAATGGATGAAGATGCAGAGCTCGACATACACCTCCATTCTAGGGCCAGCCCGACAGGGAGGCGGAGAAGTAGTTGAGTTGGTTTTGGCGAAGGGAGCGAATGGGCCCGCTTTCCAGCGGGCCCGCTCAAGAGGCATTAGGGAGGGGTAACTACTCGGGATTCATTGAAGAGGGTCTGCATTTGCAGACGTAAAACATAGAGAGATACTACGAGGTTGGTCCTTTACACCTGAAGTTGCCTCTAATATTATCCACATTCAATGCAACTTAATGGCCAAATTTATATTATCGGCAGCTTCATCTACAAGCTCGTTTTAATGCCCCGGTAAGTAGCTGATCACTAAACAAGGTTTCTTAATGAACTGGCCTGTAAAGCTGCAATAGCGAAGGATGGTGCCAGCTAGTAGGCTCAGGATAGTGGTAAATAGATACCACTATAGAGAACCTTGATGCTTATTCTGGACCGGTTCTTCCTCTTCGATCACTTTAATTTTGTTCAGCAGAGCCTTATAGCTGATGCGTAACCTCCGCGCCGCCTCCCGCCGATTCCACCGGGTTTCAACCAGCATCTCCTGAATCGCCTGACGCTCCGCCTGCCAGGCTGCCTGCCGCCCGATCTCCAGCAGAGACGGCTCGGAGCTCAGAGGAAACTCGATGGGTAATCCGGCAGGGGATGCGGCCGGTCGTTCCTTTTCGGGTGCCGGCACCGGATATTCGACAGCATGCAGCATGAGTTCACGCACGATCTGCGTGGAATCGCCGACAATCACGTACCGCTTGCAAAGGTTCTCCAGCTCGCGGATATTGCCGGGCCACGGATAATGGATCAGCGCCTGCATCGCCTCGTCATCCAGCGGATCGACCGTGCGCTCGTAGACGCCCGAGTATTTTTCAATGAAATGGTGGATGAAGGCCGATATCTCATTCCGTCGTTCGCGCAAGGGTGGAATGTGCACAGTCACAACGTTGATGCGATAGAAGAGGTCTTCCCGGAAGAGCCCTTCGGTGACGCGCTGCTCCAGGAGTTTATTCGTCGCGCATAGCACGCGCACATCCACCCCTGTATCGTGTTTGGCTCCAAGGCGGGCGAACTCGCCGTCCTGCAGCACGTGTAACAGCTTGGCCTGAAGAGACGGATGCATCTCGCCGATTTCGTCCAGGAATAGTGTTCCGCCATCGGCCAGCTCAAACTTGCCTGGCTTGGAGCGCTGCGCTCCGGTGAAAGCCCCGGCCTCGTAGCCGAAAAGCTCGCTCTCGAGCAGATCGTTGGGGATGGCTGCACAATTCACTTTGACGAACGGCTTGCTGCTGCGCTTGGAAAGGGCAAAGATCAGGCGCGCGGCAATTTCCTTGCCCACTCCGCTCTCTCCACGGATGAGCACGGTGGCGCTGGTCGTTGCTACTTTTTCGATGGTGTCGCGAATCTCCATCATCCGTGGAGAGGCGTTGAAAAGGCCCGGCATACCATGCGCTACAGCCGGATCATCCAGAACCAGACCCGTATTCCGCGCCTTCTCCACAAGATTTACAGGTCTTGGACGATTGGTGCTCAGCGATCGAAGCACAACAGACAATCGGGCCTGAATCTCCTGCTCGTCGAGAGGCAGGGTCAACAGATCGACAGCTCCAAGTTTGGCCGCCTCAAACGCCAGATCGGCAAAAGGCAAAGCCACAGCCACGATCGGGATCCAGCAAAATTCGAAGCGCAATGAGGCCAGTAACTTGTTGCCTGCTTCGATCTCGAGCACAATCAGGGTTGGCTTTTGCGTGCGAATCGTCTCGCCGAGGTCGCTGCCGGGACTCAATTCGACCACGTCGCCCCGTTCGCGCAAATATCCGCGAAGAGCACTGAGGGCCTTTCCATTCTGCACGGCCAGCAGTGCCCGAAATTGTTTTTGTTCGGGCATCTTGTTGTGGATGATTGTAGTCGTAAAATTCGAGAATTGCGCCCAATTTTCGTTACAAATTGATGAGAACGATATCGCGACTCTGTCTTCTGTGCTGACCACTCCTCTATTTCAGGCCGAGCAGGACGGCGCCATGCGCGGGCACTCTGACTAAAAGCGAAGGCTGCGTTCCCACGTCTTCCCTTTGCCAAAGATCACGCACCCGGTAGCTGGTTTTATCCAGACCCAACCTCATCCAGGGCTCGGTAATCGAAGCTGGCGCGTCCCGCAGGTTGAAGACTGCCACAAGGTGAACGCCATCCTCGATCGCAGTCCAGATGACGGAATCTGCTGTCTCGATGACCGGACGATTTCCAGTCGACCGTTGATCGACGCCGATGACCTCGGGATTGGTCACGAGTGCTTCAATCTGCTCGTCCATACGGGTGAGATTTGTGCCCAGGATAAGCGGCGAGCGGGCAATGGACCAGAGTGTTACCAATGTTCGTGCTTCGCCTAAGGTGAGGCGGCTTTGCCGCGCCGAGCCCCATCCCGGACGAGGGCCCAGGTAGCCCAGCGGCAGCATATCCGCGTCGGGCCAATGGCCGGGTTCAATGTGCGGCGACCACTTGCTGAGGACGGCGAATTGGTTCCGCAGACTCTGCGGAAAAGCTTCTTCGTCCGGCTTCTTCGACCACAGGTCCCACATATCGTC
>DATAQX010000259.1:0-7167 GCA_036264455.1 Silvibacterium sp.
TTTTATGAGAGATAAATGATTTCCGGCGCTCATGTGATTGTCTACAGTAAAGATGCCGAGGCAGACCGCGCATTTTTTCGCGATGTCCTCGGTTTCAAATCCGTGGATGCGGGTCATGGCTGGCTGATTTTTGCTCTGCCACCGGCGGAAGCGGCATTCCACCCATCCGATGGGAATGCCGTCCACGAACTTTATTTCATGTGCGACGATCTGAAGGCCGAAATGGGTTCTCTCGCGAAGAAGAATGTTAAGTGCTCTGAAGTTCAGGAAGCACGATGGGGTTCCATTACAAAAATCCAGCTTCCCAGTGGAGGCGAAGTCGGCCTTTATCAACCAAAGCATCCAACGGCTTTGGGCCTCAGCTTGAAATGAAGCGCCACCGGTCGGGACCTTCCCGCCGAATCGCGGGTTTGACCCTCGTGAAAAAGAACCCGTACACTTCCCGAATTGTGCCCCTGCAAAGCCAGAGACAATGGAATGATTACGGAGGGTAGTTTCATGGGATCGATCTCGGTTGCCTGCTACAAGCCCAGGACAGGACAGGAAGAAGCGCTGCTCGACCTTGTTCGCAATCATCTCCCGCCATTGCGCGCTCAGGGACTTGTCACCGATCGCATCCCGATCGTCATGCGCACCGAATCCGGAACCATCATCGAGATCTTCGAATGGGTTTCAAAGGAAGCTATTGCGGGTGCTCACTCCAATCCGGTCGTCCTCGACCTGTGGAAACGCTTCGAGGCGGCATGCTGGTACGAGACACCAGCCAACCTGCCTGAGTTCCAGAACATGTTCGCGCACTTTGAGCCGATCGACGGCGTTTAATCGCTCTCGCTCGCCGAAATTTGATTCCCCATAAAGTTTAACTTCCTGTGTAACAATGACGTGCGAAGCTTCGGTTCCAAAAAATCTCCTGGACATAAGGATTGAAAAGCATGTTGCGCAATCTCGCCGCTGGTCTGGTCGTTGCAGCTCTTCTTCTCGCCATGTTGCCTCTTATAAGTACCGCCTCCGCCCAAGCCGCAGGAACAGGCCCGTCAGCGCCGGAACAGACCCGTCAGCGCCGGCCTATCCCTAAGCCAACCAACCTGCAGGTGCTTCCTAAGGACATTGCTGTCCCCGAGTTGATGGCGATGATGCGCGGCTTCACCAAGGCCCTGGGTGTCGAGTGCCAATTCTGCCATACGCAGGACCCGCAGACGCACCGGCCCGACTTCGCCTCGGACGCCAAACCCGAAAAAGCCACCGCGCGCCTCATGATCACCATGACGAACGAGATCAACGCCAAGTTCCTGTCACAGGTAAAGGATCCCGACGCGACGCCCGCCGACAAGACTGTAACCTGCGGCACCTGCCACCGCGGCAACAGCATGCCCAAGCCATTCGCTCCGGTCGCCACTCCGGGAGAGCATCACGAGCCGCCGGTGGCACCACCTGCACAAAAGCCACAGTAAACATGCGGTGAAATCGCTCCCTGTTTCCTATGGTCGACGAAACCACTTTGGTAACACGTCATGACTCGCGAGATCCTTCGCTGAATTTCAGAATTGAGATGGAATGAAGAACTGGCATTTGTTATTGGGGTCTTGCCTGGTGTGGTGCAGCTTATCGCTCGCCTATTCCTCTGAAGCTCCCCGAAAAGCGAGTTTCATGAGCGGTAACAAACCAGTTTCGTATGAAGTCTTCGAAGAAGCGTCCAATGGGCCGATTGTCATCTTGCTGCATGGGGCTAGTGGACCCGACGTGCCGCTCTATCGCCAGCAGGCGCAATATTTTTCAACCAAAGGCTACACCGTCTTGCTTCTGCACTTCTTCGATGCGACCGGCTCATCGATACCATCTGGCCAGAATTACAATGCCTGGGTCGATGCAGTGACAGGATTAGTCCATGAGTGCAGGACAAATCCTGCATGGGCGACTCAAAAGATAGCGTTACTCGGCTATTCCTTGGGAGCGTCTGTAGCTTTGGCCGCCGGTTCACAGGGTGTTCCAGTCGATGCAATCGCCGATTGGTATGGAAGTCTGCCCGATGAGTTCTTCTATCGTTTGAAGAGCATGCCACCTTTGCTGATTCTTCATGGGAAACAGGACAGCAACATCCCTATCCTCAACGCTCAGCAATTGATAAGACTTTGCGAAATCAGACATTTCAATTGTGAAAACCACATCTACCCAGATCAAAATCACGGATTTACCGGCAAGGCTCTAGAAGATGCAGAGGATCGAACGACTGATTTCTTTTCCCGTATGTTGAAATAGCTTCGGTCCGGCTACATTGTAACTAGAGACGCAATCACCGTGTTGTCGATCAGCCGCGTCGTGCCCACAACCGCTGCAACCGCAACCAGTGCTCCTTTGCGTACATCTGCCACGTCTTCGAGCGTATCGGGATCGACAATCTTGCAATAGTCCACGCGAACGTCAGGCTCACCCGCGAAAACAGCCGACGCACCGTCGATCAAAGCTGGCGTGGCCACAATATTCTCACTAACGAGCTCTCCCACCCGCCGCAGAGCCTTGCTCAAAACCAGCGCTCGTCTGCGCTCTACAGGAGATAAGTAACGGTTGCGCGAACTCATTGCCAGCCCATCGGGTTCGCGCACTATGGGACACACCACCAGCTCCAAATCAAAATGCAGATCGCGGACCATCTTGCGCAGCACCGCCACCTGCGCCGCATCTTTCTGCCCAAAGAAGGCCTTGTCGGGAGTTACGATATGAAAGAGCTTCGTGACCACGGTCGACACTCCGCGAAAGTGCCCGGGCCGCGACGCGCCATCCAGCCGGTCGCTCACGCCTTCCACATCGACAAAGGTGCTCGCCCCCGCCGGATACATCTCCTCCGCGCTGGGCGCGAAGAGCAGGTCCACACCCTCGCGCTCAAGCAGCGCGCAGTCCTCTGCAAATGTGCGCGGATACTTCGCGAAATCTTCGTTCGGACCGAACTGCGTCGGGTTCACAAAGATGGAAACGACCACTGTATCGCATTGTCCGCGCGCCGCGCGCACGAGCGACACGTGTCCCGCATGCAGCGCGCCCATGGTCGGAACGAAGCCGACACTGCGAGTGTGATTTTCGCCGCGGATCACGCGCACCGCTGCCCGCGTTTCGGCAATGGTCGTAACAATCAGCATCAGGCTTTTTGAATCAGGTGTGCCCTGGTGGCAACGGGAGCCTTCAGCACATCTGTCACTTCTTTAGACAGGTGATAGCTCTCCGATTCATTCGGAAACGATCGCTCCTCGACATCATGGACATAGCCTTCAATCGCCGACCGGAAGAGTGCCGCCGCATCGCCGTACTGGCGCACGAATTTTGCCGGCCGCGAAAAGCTCAGATTTACCAGGTCGTGAAAGACCAGAATCTGCCCATCGCAGTCTGGCCCTGCTCCAATGCCGATGGTAGGAATACGCAGCTGCGACGTGATGATGGCGGCGACCTCACGCGGCATGCCCTCGAGCACGATGGCCACGGCGCCCGCAGCTTCCAGCATGCGCGCATCGCGAGCCAGTTCCTCGGCGGCCGCCAGAGTCTTTCCCTGAACCTTGTATCCGCCCATACGATGCACTGCTTGCGGCGTGAGCCCTAAGTGACAGACCACCGGGATCTCCGCATCCGTCAGCCGCTCGACCAGCTCGCACCGCGTCGCGCCGCCCTCGACCTTCACCGCCTCCGCGCCCGCCTCTTTGAGGAAACGCGCAGCATTGGCCACGCCTTCGGCCACGCTCACGTGATACGACCCATAAGGCATATCGGCGACCACAATGCCGCGCTTCACCGCCCGCCGCACCGCGCGCGTGTGGTGCAGCATCTCCTCCATGGTGACGGGGAGGGTGCTGTCGTAACCCATCACCACCATGGCCAGCGAATCGCCGACGAGGATCAGGTCCACGCCTGCCTCGTCCACAAGTCGGGCGGTCGCGTAATCATAGGCGGTCAGAGCAGTGATCGGCCTGCCCGCCTGCTTCTTTTCTTGTAATGTCTGGAAAGTCACCTTCGGCGTGACTGTCTGCGCGCCCGGCTGGGCGCTGCGGAAATTCGTAATGCTCATTTTGTCTCCAGTGCAGCTTCCCATACAGGGAATGCCACCCGAACCTAACTTATGACGATACGCCGTGCCGCGAGGCATGTAAAGCGCGCTGGTCGTACGAGAATTCGTCCAGCTCTAGGATGGATCCAAGGGCCGATCAGCGGCCGCCTGCGCTGTCGGGATGACACCCAGCTGTTGCATCAGACTTAGGCTGTCCATCAGGATACGACTCTCGGCCATCTTGCCGTCCACGACGCGGTCGATGACCATGCCGGTGACGCGGACGCTCCTGCCTGTAGCTGGGATACCGAGAAATACGTCCCTATGCGTGCCCGACCACGTGAAGCGGCTAAACACCTTATCGTCTTCGGCCACCATCTCATCAAGAACCCAATGGATATCGGGAAACGCGACACGCATGTGCCCTATGACCTCCTTCAGACCCTCCCGTCCCTGCTGTTGCCCGGGAAGAGGATCGAGTTCTATAAAATCCAGGGCAACCAGGTCATCCGCCCGCTCGAATCGTCCTTGGTTGATTACTTCTTCGATAAACATCCTGATTACAGACTTGTTCCCTGTCATCCTTCTCCTTGTGAATTACCCATTGCCCGCCCGCACACCCCTCATCAACCCCAAATACATCCCACCCGCCACAAAGAACCCCGTGAACCACGCATAGTCAAAGAGCCAGTGCAGCACTGGCACAAAGCGTCCAGTCAGCGCGGAGACAACCCCTGCCGCCAACGCGATCATCGCCCGCGGGTTGATTCCGTTCCTGTACTCGTAGACCCCGCCGCGCCTGTAGAGCGACTCCATATCGAGCCGCGTTCCCCGGATCAAAAAGTAGTCCGCGATCATGATCGCTGCCACCGGCCCGAGCAGTGCAGAGTAGCCCACCAGCCAGCCGAAAATATAGTTGTGAAAGCTTGCCATCAGCCTCCACGGCATCATCGCCAGCCCCAGAAAGCCGGTGATTAGCCCACCCATGCGAAACGATATCCGCCGCGGATTCAGGTTCGAAATATCGTTTGACGGCGAGACCACATTCGCCGCGACATTCACGTTCAGCGTCGCCACCAGCAACCCGATCATCGCCAGCAGCGCCACCAATGGCTGATGAAAGCGTCCCAACAGTTCGATCGGGCTCCAGATCGCTTCACCGAAGATCTTCACCGAAGCCGACGTGACGGCAATGCCAATGAAGGAGTAAAGCGTCATCGCCACCGGCAGCCCGAAGGCCTGGCCGGTCACCTGCGAGTGCTGCGATTTTGAGTAACGCGTGAAGTCCGGAATATTCAGCGCCAGTGTCGCCCAGTAACCCACCATTGCGGTCAGTGACGGAACGAAGAAGCGTAGAAACTCTCCAGTCGAATGAAACTGACTGGGAGCCGAAAGCATTGGCCCGAATCCGCCTGCCTTATTCAGCGCAAAGATAAGCAGCGCGAGCGACATCACGAGCATGAACGGAGCCGAAAATCCCTGAAGGAAACGGATGCTCTCGACACCCCTCCACACCACCACCATATTCAACGCCCAGAAGCCCAGGAAGCATGCCCATACCGACCATGGCGCTGCCGCCATTCCCGGCCACACCACCAAAAGCATTGCGTGAATCGCCTGGCCACCGATCCATGACTGGATGCCGAACCAGCCGCAGGCCACAATCGCCCGCAGAATGGCCGGCACATTCGCGCCCCGCACTCCGAACGGCGCCCGCACGAACACCGGAAATGGAATCCCGTACTTAGCCCCGGCATGCGCATTCAACAGCAACGGGATAAGCACGATCAGGTTCCCCAGCAGAATGGTGCAGATCGCCTGCTTCCAGTTCATCCCGCCGGCAATCAGTCCTGAGGCGAGCATATACGTGCTCACCTCCATCGACATCGCGAACCACAGCGCGATGTAGTTATACGTCCCCCAGGTGCGATGCGCAGCCGTAGTCGGAGCCAGGTCAGGATTGTAGAGGGCCGGATCGTGGCCTGCCGTCGCTATTGCCATGCGCCTCCGCGCGCCGCGCGCCGCAGATAATTGCCGCGTCCTGCCTTGCCGAGATATTTGCCACGCTCCACAATCAGTTCGCCGCGCGAATACACCTGCCGCGCATTTCCGCGCACCTTGAAGCCTTCAAACATCGAGTAGTCGACACGCATGTTGTGCGTTGCCGCGCTAATCGTGTGCTCGGCATTGGGATCCCACAGCACAATATCTGCATCGCTGCCCGCCGCAATCGTCCCCTTCTTCGGATACATCCCGAAAATTCTTGCTGGAGCCGTCGACGTAATCTCGACAAAACGGTTCAGCGTCAGCTTGCCCGCGTTCACGCCGTGATGATGAATCAGCTGCAGCCGATTTTCGATCCCTGGCCCGCCATTCGGAATCTTCGTGAAGTCGTCCTTGCCCAGAGACTTCTGATCCGCAAAGCAGAACGGACAGTGATCCGTCGACACCACCTGCAGATGATCGTGCTTCAATCCATCCCATAGCTTCGGCTGATTCTTCCTCTCACGCAGGGGCGGAGTAAACACATACTTCGCCTCCTCAAAGCTCCTGCCCGGCATCTGGTCCTCAAGCGAGAGCAGCAGATATTGCGGACACGTCTCGGCAAACGCAGGCAGGCCGCGATCCCGAGCCTCGCGCACCTGATTCAGCGCGTCTTCGCTGGAGAGGTGGACGATATAAACCGGCGCGCCCGCAATCTCCGCCATGGCAATCGCACGCTGCACTGCTTCCGCCTCCGCAACCGTCGGCCGCGTCAGCGCGTGATAGATCGGAGCCGTTTTTCCCTCGGCCAGCGCCTGCTGCACGATCACGTCGATCACGCTGCCATTCTCGGCATGCATGCAGATCAGCGCGCCGTTTTTTGAAGTTTGTTGAAGCGCCTTAAAGATCGTCGCGTCGTCCACCATCAGCACATTGGGATATGCCATGAAGAGCTTGAAGCTGGCTACACCCTCGCTGACCATGTCGTCCATGTCTTCGAGACCCGACGCCCCGAGGTCGGTCACGATCATGTGCAGCCCGTAATCGATGCATGCTTTGCCTTCAGCCTTCTTCCACCACGCATCGAGCGCCGCACGCATCTTCGTGCCCTTCGCCTGGATGGCAAAGTCCACAATTGTTGTCGTTCCGCCAATCGC
>DATAQX010000295.1:0-4962 GCA_036264455.1 Silvibacterium sp.
TTACTATCGGGTTCAGCATCGCCGCGCTACCTTTGATCAAGTTGCGACCCTCAGCGTCGAAGGCTTGAACAAGTCTGCCATCGCCCGAGTCGAGCGCATCGGCTGGAATACTGTCGATCGCTGGCTGGAAAAAGCGAACGACTGTGGCCGTCGCTTCAACAATCAAAAAACAACTGGGTTCAGGGTCGCGGAACTTCAGGCCGACGAGATCCGAACGATCATCCTGGGTGTTACGCAACCCGCTGAGGCGGGTCCTCAAAGGCAGATTACTCCAGGGTTGAACCACACGAGTTGAACGTCAACGGAGAGATAAACCGTTCCGTTCCCGTTCTTCTCTAAGGAATGGGAACGGGAAGGCGGCTGTTTGGCGATCTAATAAGGAGCGCCGGCAAAGACGGCCGGCGGTCGTCGCCTTGGTTTCCCCGAGGGCTTCAGCTCAGAAACCGATCCGGCTGCATGGAAAGCAAAGAAAAGAACCCCCCCGCCGGAATGTCAAACTCCAGCGGGGGGTTTTAGGACTGGACGGATGAGCCGTATTCGGATCCTCGCCTCAGCCCTCGGGCCTGCCTGAACCGGCAGGCAGGTTTCACCGCGGCGCGACCCGCGGCGAACTGGATTCCACTAGCAGCGGCGTGGTGGTGGAAGCCGCCAACACATATCCTTGAGGTAAACGGACCACTTTGCGTTGATCCGACAGCTGGCGTAGGCATTCAACCAGGCGTTGGTTGCGGACTTGAAGACTGGAGCGGATGCTCTCGGTCGTGCGTGGCTCGGAAGATTGGCGGAGCAAAGCGAGGATCTGATCCGGAAGAGGATCGCGCTCCGCAAGCTCGTCGGCATTGGACACCAGCTTCAGGTACGGTCCGGATTCTGGGTTCGCCAGTTCCAAAGCTAAAGGCCCAGCGCCAGAAGCGGAACGATGTTCGGCCGAGATCATCAACTGGCCGTGATACCGGCGCAAGTAGAGAAACGAATCGACCCAGGCATAAAGATCAGAGGAGCCTCGGAGACTGTAACCGGCGCCCCCATTAGCGGCGACATTCTTGCGCGCATGATGGACGAGCCCGATCGCCGTGCCAGTCTTGCGTTGTAGACTGCGGAGATAACCGAGTAAGGCGGCGATTTCGCCGGCCGCGTTCTCATCGATCGCATGAAGCCGGACTAAAGGGTCGAGAATGAGAAGAGAGGGGCGGTGAAGCATGAGCGTCGCTTCAAGCCGCTCCTGGTCGGCGGTGCGATCCAGACGCAGAGAATCGGCGGTGATGACACGAATGTCCAAGTACGCCAGCGGGATTCCGTGATGATGGGCGAGCGATTCCAGGCGCAGACGCAGAGCCGATTCGGAATCTTCAGCGGCGTAGAGAAGCACCGGCCCTGGTGAGGGTACGGCGAAGGTGGCCAAGCAGGCGGAGCCGGAAGCCACGGCCACGGCCATTTCCAGCGCCATCCATGTCTTATAACTTTTTGGGTTTCCACCGATGATGCCCACCGCCTGCGCCGTCCACAACTGATCAATAAGCCATGGCGTTGTGGTCGCCGACGATGCTTGCAAGTCGCAGGGACGGACAACGGGAAAGGGCGCCGGCGGCGTTGGGGCACTCACAGCAGCGCCTCTGCGCAATCGCGGATGGAGGCCTCGGCAACGGTCACATCGACGAGGTTCGACTTGCCTTTGGTGGCGATTTCCAAACATCGCGTCGCCAGCACGTCGATGCGGCGCATGATGCCGCCGGTGGCTTTCGATATCAGCAGCAAGCCGTCATCGGCGAAGACCTCGCGCCGGCAGCCGGCCGCCGTCATGCGGTGGCGGACATACTGTTTGACCTGGTCGGCATCCAGCGGCGGAAGGTGCACACGAATCGGAATCCTCGCCGTCAGCGACTGCAGCACGTTGCGTTTAAGCGTCTCGCGCAGTTCCGGAAGGCCGACCAGAATGATCGACAGCCATGGCTTCGAGTCTCGATCGAAATTGAGCAATATATGCATTTGATCTAGAACGGGAAGAGGCAACATGTGCGCTTCATCAATGAGTAAAACAACGCGGAGTTTGTGCTGGCTGGCCAGATCTTGGATGTGCTGGCTGACCGAGGAAAACAAGGCGGCAAACGTGGCCCGCGGTTCTAGCCCCATGCCGATGGAAAGTTGCCGGTAGAAGTCGCGGCGGTTGACCGTCGCATTATGAACATAGTGAATGCGGTAACGGCCCTGGGGGAGGTCTTCTTCCAGAGCGCGCAGCACACAGGTCTTGCCCGAACCGGAATCGCCGGTCATGACGGCTGAGGTGCGGCCTTCCAGTGCGGCTTTTAACCGCTCTCGCGCTGATTGCAAGGCTTCCGTATCCAGCATCTCCGAGGCGGGAATGTCTTTGCTGAAGGGAGGCCGCGTCAGACCATAGGTCGATAGCACTTTATTACTCATCACCGCCTCCGTGAGGATCGATGCCCGCGGCACGCGCCAAGATCAGTTCAGCGGCATTGAGGCCGGTCTTGGGCGTATCGCTGGCGCCGACAGTCGTGCTCAAGCTTAGACGCGAACGGTGCGAGTTATCGACAGGTTGCACACGCCGCAGCGGTATCTCCGTCTCACCATCGAGTACGGAGACACGCGTGGAATCCAGCAACGCATACCGCAGACGTACTTTCTGGCGGCGAAGATATGGGGGAACCTCATAGAAAACGCCGCGCCACTGCACGGTGGAATCGTTGCGAACCAGCCGCTCGACCTCGCCGTAAAAATGCTGCTCCAGTTGGCTGTGATCTTCGATCCAATGGATCTGGTCCGCCTCGCTCTCCCAGACCTCCAGCGGAGTACGGCCCGACAATGAAGAATGCGGTTGGTGGTGGTACTCCATCTCGACCCATGTCCACAGACGCAGATTGAACTCGTCGAGCGTCGTCACCCGCTCCAGATCCAAGCGGTCGATCAACTGTGCCCGTAGCGTCCTCCAGAGTCTCTCTATCTTTCCTTTCGATGGGGCGTCACCCGGCCGGCTGTGCACCAGGTGAATCCCGAGCTTGGCGCACAACAGGCGCAGGTCGTATCCGCTGAAGCTGGCATGATTATCCAGCAAGAGTTTCCGCACAATACCGCGACGCGCCATGGCTTGATAGAGCACGGCAAGGAAACGTTGTTCGGTTTCACCAAAGCCGCCTTCCAGGTAAGGAATCAGCCGGCTCCGGTCGTCGATGAGTCCGAAAACGATCACGCGCTGCTTCCGCCCGGTGGCCGGGTTCATCAACGCGGGGCCGTGCAGCGCATCGGCCTGCCAGAGTTCTCCACACATCGCCGCTTCCCAACGGTATCGTGCGGCGTGGTCCAGCTCCATGCGGGGAACCGATAAGCCGTGCCGGCGCAGCAGACGCTGGATAACGGACCGGCTAACCTCGCCGGCTCGAATCCTGCCCGCCAGTTCCAGTTCTCGCACGATCAACCGTGCCGAGCGGCCTGGATCTTCTCGTTTCATGTCCAGAATCAGCTGTTGGATGTCTTCAGCAAGAACGCGGCTGCGGTTACGATCCTTGCGCGGCCGCGGCCGGAGCGCTTCAAAGCCGCCGTTGCGGTACTTGTAGTACCACTCCTCTAGCGTCTTATAAGCGACGCGGCGGGATCGTCCGTGGTGATCTTGATAGCTTTGTTGGGCGAGCTGTTTCAGCGCCGGGCGCAGTTGCCCCCGCCGCAGATTCCGGCTGAGCAGATCGCCCAAGATCGCGTGCCGAAACAACGCTTCGTGATTGCGGTCATCGTCGGTCATGAGTTCCTCCTCGTGTGGTTCACGTGATGGAACCCAGCATGACTACTGCGGTGGCCCTCGCCCAGAGCCTTCCTCTGTGGGCAATACGCTTGGCGCTCGTCCAGAATCCGGCGCCGAAGAGATTCCTGCCCGGAATTGCGTCACCGGCCACGCCGAACGCCGGTTGTGCAGCAACCCGCTCAGACTGGACCTCACCGCCATCGCCAACTCGTCGAGAACTTTCTCGGCCGACTCCCTACCTATCCGCATCTCGCCGAGCCATCGCCTCAGATGGTGCTCGCCCTTTTTGCGACTCTCCGCCCGCTCCCTGATTCCCAGCCGCGATCCCAACCAACCCCACAACGTCGGCGACACCAACAACTGCGCGCGCCATCGACGCAGACTGCGCCACTCCTGCGTATCCGTGTCGCGTCTGAACCTTACGGCGATCGCGCGCGCCGTCTCTCTCAGAATCAAATGCCGGTATAAAGCTTCAATGATCACTGTCGCCGCATACCACCGCCAGGGATGCAGCCAGTCCGGCAATCGGCTCATCGTGTGCCCGCAATCTCGACACAAGTACCGCCGCACCAAAATCACCATCCATCCCGCTCGCAGGCCGCGGACCTGTCGGCTATAGCAGCCATGCCCTTGCACCCGCACGTGTGCGCCATCGCGTGCCAATTGTCCACATTGGGTACAGAATCGAGGCCGCAGTTCTTCGACCGAAGGTGCGCCCGCACTTCGGGCACAGAGCTGCTCGACGGAATTCCCCAGGCTGTGTAAAATAACCACCGTCTACAGTCGGCGGTGGTTTCAGGCTTAGCCCTCTCGACCAAAGAAAGCACGGGCCTCAATCACCGCCATTCCTTCCCAAAAAGACGGTGACCATCCTACTTAAATCCTGGAATCGTGTGTTGAAGTTGAAGCGGACTATGACGGGAAATTCTCGATCAAAAACGACCTTTGTCCCTGAACTGGGACGATGCGGGAATTCTTCCTAACCCTAGTTCAATCCACGGCATTACAACTGGAGCCCCTTCGCGACCGCCAGGCATTTGTCCGTTACCTTGCACCACTGAAAGAAACCGATTGGGTCGTCTACGCCAAGCGACCTTTCGCTGGTCCTCAACAAGTGCTCGACTACGTCGGCCGCTACACTCACCGTGTGGCCATTTCCAATAATCGCCTGCACGATATCGAAAGTGACCGGGTCCGCTTCCTCTGGAGAG
>DATAQX010000359.1:0-8430 GCA_036264455.1 Silvibacterium sp.
CGTAGAAAGGAGGGTCACTGCAGCAGAGTGAGTATGCCTGCTAGAGGAATGCGGACCCACGCTTGACGATTGTCGAGTTCGTAAAGCAGTTCGTAGAGTGCCTTCTCCAGCAGGTAGCCATTGAGCAGGAGCTGCGCCTGCGCAGGCTGTGGGATAAGATACGGATTTGTTGCCTCGATGGCGATCCGATAGGCGCGGAGGAACTCTATTGACACCGCGTTGTGCCAGAGGCCAGCCCAGGGTTCGAGATTCTTCGCTTCGTCAGGTCGGCTCTGGGTAGAGTCGTTCAAGGCAGCGTAGGCAGCATAGCTGAAGGACCGAAGCATCCCTGCGACATCCTTGAGAGGGGACTGCTTGGCCCGGCGTTGAGCAAGAGTTCTGGCAGGTTCGCCTTCGAAGTCGAGGATGGTGTAGTCGCCGCGGGTGCGGAGCACCTGGCCGAGATGGTAGTCGCCGTGGATGCGAATACGCTTGCCGAAGTCGGCGGGGGAGGCTGAAGCGATGGCCCGGGCGCGAGAGAACAGATCGTTCTGTCGGCTGAGTACGAGAACGGCGCTGTCGGCACGGACCCCGGTCAGTCGGGACACGCCGCTCTTCAAGGCTTCGAGTGAAAGAGAGAGCTGGGTCTCGATTCGGCCCGCATCTGCGGTGAGATCTTCAGTAGTGAAGGACTCGGCGGTGAACGCTGGATTGTCTGAAGGCGTGGCCAGGGCCAGATGCATCTCGGCGGTGCGGCGGCCGAGCAGGGCAGCCGCATCGAGGTACGGACCAGCATGTCTGCGAGCCAGAGCTAGAGGCTCCTTCTCAAAGTGAAAAGTGGGAGAAGCACGGACATAGTGCGGCGGCGACGAGGTCGCAACGCTATCGTAGTAGTGGGAAAGCTCGTCAAGGGTCCACTGCCAGCCATCGCCTTCGTTTTCGACTAGACCCTGCAGCATCGCGAAGGTTGTCGGTTCGCTACTCTCTGAGTTGAGTGTGATGTCACCCAGAAACGGAGCTATCCGGGTGAAGTGCGCGGTTTCGGTGAGGAAACGGCCAATCTCGGTGTCGGGATTCTCACCCGGTTGGAGCCGCCGGAAGAGCTTCATGATGAGCTTGCTGCCGTAAAGAATGGATGTGTTGGATTGCTCGGCCGACCCGGTGCGGCCAAGGAGCGGACTTACTCCGCGGATTGCCGCAAAGGCGCTGCTTCTATGGCCCTGAAGGGCGCCGGTTCGAGTGCGAAGCTCGCCGTTTGTTTCGATAAGATTGAGGACTGCCTGTCGTACTGCTTCACGCGCCACTGCGTCGTGCAGAATCGCGGGCCCTGCGGGAGTGCTGACAGTAGTCACGATGCTTGTCGGATCGGAGGCGCGGATTCTCCCCGCCTCCTCGCCACTGCTGATGGCAAGGCCGAGATGATAGACGTCCTTGCTGCCGTCATCGTAAGTAAGTTGAAGGAAGAAAAGAGCGGCGTCGAGGTCAGGAAACGCGACTGAGTCGAAAACTTCGACCTCTTTGATTGTGCGCGATTTCGCGCCGAACCACCGCTGATGCGGCAGATAAGTGATGAGGCGTTTCTGGACAATCTCCACTCCCGGAGCGGCCAGTAGGTCTCCAATGCCAGCTACGTTAAGAACCGGATCGGCGGTATTGCTTGTTTCACTCACCTATTAGTCCACGGCGTTTTTAGTCTGTAGCGATCGTCCTGCAATAGTCATCCGGCTCTTTGCCTTCCCAGTCGACAGGAATGGCTGCAGGAAGTCGATTACTACCACTCGATTTGGAAGAGTTGCAACTTCGCGGGGTTGCTGCCGTTGACCTCGTAACCCTTGAGTTGAGGAATCGGCGGGCTTGCAGCCCGGCCCGTAAGCCAATACACTTGCCCGGCGGGTCAGTCGCGCTTTCGTTCAGGCTTCACTGCACATCGATTCAGCTGGAGGCAATACCATGCGAGTCGGCTTATTCACGCGAGAATTCCCCCCGCAAGTCTACGGGGGCGCGGGAGTCCACGTTGATTATCTGAGCCGCGAACTCGCCCGGGAAATCGAAGTTGAAGTGCATTGCTGGGGGCCGCAGCACTCCAACCAGGGAAACCTGCACGTCCGTGGCGCGGAACCCTGGGCTGAGATCACCAACGGCACCGAAGGCAAATTCAAAGGCGCACTGGAGGCCTTCAGCCTCAATCTGACCCAGGTCAAAGCCCTCAGCGGCATTGACGTCGTCCACACCCATACCTGGTATGTGTCGATGGCCGGTTTTCTCGCCAAAAAGCTCTACGACGTGCCCTTTGTTCTCACCACCCACTCGCTGGAGCCGCTTCGCGCCTGGAAGTCCGAGCAGCTCGGCAGCGGCTACGCCATGAGCTCCTGGATGGAACGGACAGCCATCCTCGACGCAGACGCAATCATCGCCGTCTCCCAGGGTACAAAGGCAGACATCCTCCGCGCCTACCCGGACGTCGACCCCGAACGTATCCACGTCATCTACAACGGCATCGACCTCGCCGAATATCAGAAGACCTCTGAAACCAAAGCCCTTGCCGACTATGGAGTCGATCTTGACGTGCCGTACGTCCTCTTTGTCGGCCGCATCACGCGCCAGAAGGGCGTGACCCATCTCGTCGACGCCGTCCGCGACCTGCCGTCCGATATCCAGCTCGTTCTCTGCGCCGGAGCACCCGACACCCCGGAAATCGCCGCCGAGCTGCGCCAGAAGGTCCACGAAGCGCGTTTGCACCATCCGCGCATTGTCTGGATCGAGAAGATGGTCACCAAGCAGGAAGCCATCCAGCTTTACAGCAATTGCCGCGTCTTCTGCTGCCCCTCGGTCTACGAGCCCTTCGGCATCATCAATCTCGAAGCCATGGCCTGCCGCGCCCCTGTCGTCGCCAGTGCTACCGGTGGCATCAAAGAGGTAGTAGTGGACGGCGAAACCGGCTATTTAGTGCCGTTTGATCAAAACCCGGTCACAAGCTTCCCCACCGATCCTGATAAATTCGCCCGCGATCTCGCCGCTGCCATCAATCGCCTGCTCCGTGATCCGGAGAAATGCAAGCGCTTCGGCGATGCAGGACGACGGCGCGTCGAAGAAACCTTCAGCTGGACCGCCATCGCCCAACAGACTATCCGCCTTTACCAGCGATTGATGGAGCAAGGAAAGACAGGCGCCCAGCCTTGATACCAAACACGGAGCGGCTATGAAGAACCTGACTGAATTCGATGGACGCAAGCGCGTCATCATTGAAGGAGTCTACCCCGCGATCGATGCCGGACGCTTCCCCGCGAAGCGCACTCTTGGCGATCAGGTCCGCGTCGAAGCAGACATCTTCACCGACGGCCACGACTCCATCTCGGCCTCACTGCTCGCACACCGTGAAGGCTCCGACGAGTGGACCGAGATCCCCATGCACCCTCTGGTCAACGATCGCTGGACCGCCTCCTTCCGAGTCGGCGAGCTGGGGCGCTACGGCTTTAAGGTGCAGGGATGGGTCGACCACTTCGAGACCTGGCGCCGCGACCTGCTCAAGCGCATCAAGGCCGAAAGCGATGCCCCCGTCGACTACTTGATCGGCGCCGATCTCATCGACGAAGCAGCCGCCCGTGCCGTCGGCCCCGACTCCCACTGGCTCCGCCATCGGGGCACCGTCCTGCGCTCCGGCAAAGAGCCCAAAGACCTCCGGACCCACGCCACCGACCCAACCCTGCACGAGCTCGTCCTCCGCTACCCCGACAAGCGCTTCGCCACCGAGTCCGACCGGGAGCTCGTAATCGTCGTCGATCCCGTCCGCGCCCGATTCAGCGCCTGGTATGAGTTCTTCCCTCGCTCCACGTCGCTTGAGCCCGGCCATCACGGCACCTTCGCCGATTGCGAAAAGCGCCTGCCCTACATCTCTGGAATGGGCTTCAACGTCGTCTACCTCCCCCCCATCCATCCCATCGGCGTCATCTTTCGTAAGGGCCGCAACAACTCGCCCCAGGCGCAGCCCGGAGACTGCGGCAGTCCCTGGGCCATCGGCTCGGCTGAAGGCGGCCACAAGAGTATTCATTCCGCACTCGGCACCATCGACGACTTCCGCCGCTTCGTCACTAAGGTTAAAGATCTCGACATGTCCCTGGCGCTCGACATTGCCTTCCAGGCCTCGCCCGACCACCCCTACGTGCGCGAGCACGAATCATGGTTCCGCAAGCGGCCCGATGGCACCATTCAATACGCCGAAAACCCTCCCAAGAAGTACCAGGACATCTACCCCTTCGATTTTGAGAGCGAACACTGGACCGGCATGTGGGAGGAGCTCAAGAGCGTCTTCCTCTACTGGATCGACCAGGGCGTCACCATCTTCCGCGTCGACAACCCGCACACCAAGGCCTTTCCCTTCTGGGAGTGGGTCATCACCGAAATCAAACGCCACCATCCCGAAGTCCTCTTTCTCGCCGAGGCTTTCACGCGCCCCAAGATCATGTACCGCCTCGCCAAGCTGGGATTCAGCCAGTCCTACACCTATTTCCCGTGGCGCAACGCGAAGGCCGAACTCACCGCCTATCTCACCGAACTCACCCAGCCGCCGGTGCGCGACTTCTTCCGCCCCAACCAGTGGCCCAACACGCCCGATATCCTCACCGAGTTCCTGCAGATTGGCGGCCGTGCGGTCTTCACCATCCGCCTGCTGCTCGCCGCCACCCTGGGCTCGAACTACGGCATCTACGGCCCCGCACTCGAGCTCATGGAGCATCGCGCAGTGCGCCACGGCAGCGAAGAATATCTCGACTCCGAAAAGTACGAAATCCGCAACTGGGATCTCGACCGGCCCGACAGCCTGCGCCCCATAATCGCGCGCGTCAACGCCATACGCAACGACAATGAGGCGTTACAGAGTGACTGGTCGCTCAAATTCCACCCCGCCGACAACGATCAGCTCATCTGCTACAGCAAGGAGTCCGACGACCGCTCCAACCTCATCCTCGTGGTCGTGAATCTCGACCCGCACCACACCCAGTCCGGCTATGTCACTCTGCCGCTTGACGAGTTACAGATCCCCCTCGACCGCGCCTACGAGGCTGAAGATCTGCTCACCGGCGAGCGCTACTTGTGGCACGGACCACGTAACTACGTCGAATTGAGTCAGAATCCTCTTCCGGGACATATTCTCAAAATCCATCGCAGATTGAAGGTCGAGACAGACTTCGAATACTTCCTCTGAATCCCGCACTCTGCCCACCCTATTGTCGGTGAGTGATGGACAACCCGAAAGCTGCGCATACGAACGCGAGGGCAGAACGCGCTCCACGCCATAGCCTTGAACCATGGACTTCGTTTAGGCAGGTCGTTGTTGAGGTTTACGCTCGAGGCTCGCAGTGGTTCCCGGAGATGGCCTCCTCGGAAGCGAGATGGTCATATCTGTATTGTTATCTGGGCCGGCTTGTAATATGCTTCGCGATCGCTATGAATCGCCATCGGGATGTCACCGCGTGATAATGCAGAGCGTTTGGCCGCGCTACTATTTGTGGACAGCCCTGCGCAACCGGCTGCAAATGAAACAGGTCGAAGCTTCAAGGAGTGGAATCATGAACAATCCTCATTCCGATGCGCTCGTTTTCTTCGGAGCGACCGGCGACCTGGCGTACAAGAAAATCTTTCCTGCACTGCAGCTCATGGTCCAGCACGGCAGGCTCAAAGTCCCAGTAATTGGGGTGGCCAAAGCCGGCTGGAATCTCGACCAGTTCAAAGCCCGGGCCAAGGATAGCCTGGAGCAGCACGGCGGGCTCGATGCGAGATCGTGGCCGAAGCTGAGCGCCTTGCTCCGCTATGTCGATGGCGACTATGCGGATCTCGCAACGTTTCAGGCTCTCCGCGCTGCGCTTGGCGCGGCCGAGCACCCCGCGCACTACCTGGCGATCCCGCCCTCTCTCTTCGAGGAGGTCGTAACCCAACTGGTGAAATCGGGCTCTGCCAAAGGGGCTCGCATCATCGTCGAGAAACCCTTCGGTCACGACTTGGTTTCTGCACAGGAGCTCAACCGGATCCTGCATTCCGCCTTCGACGAGTCCGCTATCTTTCGTATCGATCACTATCTCGCCAAGAACCCGGTCAACAACATGGTCTCTTTTCGGTTCGCGAATTCCTTTATGGAGAAGATGTGGAACCGCGACCATGTCGAGAGCGTGCAAATCACCATGGCTGAAGAATTCGGCGTCGAGGGACGCGGAGCATTCTACGACCAGACCGGCGCCATCCGCGACGTTATCCAGAATCACGTCTTTCAGGTGCTGTGCAATCTCGCGATGGAGCCTCCCGCCCGCGACGACAGCGAGTCCCGGCGTGATGAGAAGGTCAAGGTGCTCAAGACAATCCCTTCTCTCGAGGCGAAGAATCTCGTTCGCGGCCAGTTCGTGGGCTATCTCCAGGAGAAGGGAGTCGCCCCCGACTCCAAAGTAGAGACCTTCGCAGCCCTCCGCCTGGAGCTGAACTCATGGCGATGGCAGGGAGTGCCCTTCTACATCCGTGCGGGAAAGAATCTCCCCATGACCTGCCTCGAGATCATCGCCCGCTTCCACCGCCCTCCAGCCACCCCCATCAACCCTGACCTGCCGCAGAACTACCTCCGCTTCCGCCTGAGCCCGGAAATCACCGTGGCCATGGCCGTTTCCGTAGCACCGTTCGTCGAAGGAGGGCCACGTGCAGACGTAGAGCTGATAGCCAGCCGCAATCCACGTCCCGGCGAGATGGCCGCCTACGAGCGGGTGCTCACCGATGCCATGATGGGCGATGCGACCCTCTTCGCCCGTCAGGACTATGTCGAAGAGGCATGGAGGATCGTTGATCCAGTCCTCAAGCAGGCTACGCCGCTCTACCAATACGAGCCGCATACCTGGGGCCCAGATGAGGTGAACCGCTGCGTCGTCCCACCCGGTGGCTGGTACGAGCCACAACCCGAGGTCCCCGAGGGCTTCCGAGTAGTGAAGTCGGCTTCCCGGTAGTAAAGTCGGCCTGGTCTCCCGTCTTGACTCGCCTCCGCCCGCTACGTAGCACGCCTACACGATAAACGGGACTATCACTATCGAAGGTAGATGCAGTGAATATTGCGGTGACCCTCGCAATTCGCCCAGATTCATGATTTCTACGACTCCACGATAAAGGATGCCGGCTCAGACGGTCGACGGAACACTGCTGCAGAACAGAGGCGCACCGCCTCCAATCACCGAAGGCGTTTGAGCCATATAACGGAACCTCAATGAGCGCATTGCCCTGGTATCGCCAGCCGAGAGTCAATCCCGGCTTGAACGCAGTGTGAAAGCCTTCAAATGACCAAGCAGCAGACGGTCCCGCCCGGCTGGGAGCATCATTGGTGGTTCGGTTTCAGGATTGGGACAACCGCCGGGTTGGGGATCGTAGACTGGGAACAGGCTCTTCAATTTCCCCTTCCCTCAACAATCATGGCGAAGATCATTCTTCCAGCGCTAATAAAAACTCCAAGTCATGTCCAGGTCTCATTGCCGCAAAAATGAGTTGGACTGATTCAGAACGCAAGCGGACTTCGTTGCGTAGAGTCAATGTCTATGATGTTGGCGGACACGCATGTCAAAGCCGGATCTCGCTCCCCGTCTCGGTTTTCGCCGAATCGCCGATGCGACCATAGAATTTGTACGAGGAGATTGTCGTTTTAGCGATTGACTTCTAACTCGATAAAATACATTATCGCGTTAGAAACGAGCCGGGCGGGGAGTTAGGTGCCACCAAGTGATCTGACCCCTATTAGTAAAGAATCGTTAACTAATCGCTGCGCCAATGCCTCGGGAACCGCCGGTAACGAGTGCCACTTTCTTCGCTAACTCAGACATAGATCTCCTTTGCTTTCCGGTGGACGATTCACCACTGCACTGATTCAACTGACCGCGATCTTGTTCAGACCTGCGAGAGGTTTTGAACCGCTCAGTACTATACGATGATGAAGGCTCCGCGAGGATGCAGAGATATTGAACTATTTAGTTCTTTATCGGATAATGTGTCTATGGGGCGCCCGAAAGGCTTTAGCCGAGAGGAAGTGCTGGAGAAGGCGATGCCCGTCTTCTGGAAGCAAGGGTTCGCGGATACGAGCCTCCAGGAACTGGAACAAGCTACAGGCGTGAACAAGTCAGGGCTGTACACTGAGTTCCGAGACAAGGAAGATCTTTTTGTGGCCTGCCTTCGGCATTACCTTGAGAGCCAGGAGAAGAGAGGATTTCTCACCAGAGAGCCTCTTGGCTGGAAGAACGTTGAGACATTCCTTAAGAATGGCCCTCTCAACAAGGGGGACCAGCAAGGATGTTTTTCCGTCAACTCCATGCGGGAGTTCGCTATCCTTCCGGATGAGGCTTATCGGGTCGTGACGGAAAATCGAGCGCAGTTGCAGCGCCTTCTCGCGAGGAACATCGAGGCAGAAAAGCCGAGGATGGCTCCTTCTGCAATTGCGGA
>DATAQX010000360.1:0-6422 GCA_036264455.1 Silvibacterium sp.
ATCGTTCTTTATACTCACTGGCCTTGAGCGCCGATTCGCCGGCGCACCCCGTGGAGGAAGCCGTGCGCTTTTTTTTCGCAATCGCCTGCCTGCTACTGTGCCTGCATTCCGTCGGCGCACAGTCGCCCACGGCGTTGCCGGAAGCACCCGGCCCCGAAGATGCGGCGGTGCGTTTTTCCTATGACTTCAAACCAGATAAGCTGACAGCTTTTCAAAGCGAAGGATGGAATTCAAGCGAACAAAACGCTCCTGACGAGGCTAACGACGTAACGGTTTTTCCCCACTCCGACAATACCCGGTATTATCTCGGCGGGCAGGCGAATATTATCTTTCAGGCGCATCCGCCGTTTCATTCGCCCTATCAGGGACCAAATAGCCTTAACGGCGCAGGCGAGTATAAAACCTCGTTGATAGGCACCTTTTATACAGCGTTTCAGCCGCACCGCAACCTGCGCTACAACACTGACCTCATTGTCGATGTTGAAAGCGCCGGCGGGCGCGGCCTCAGCCAGGCACTCGGCCTTGCGGGATTCACCAACGTCGACGTCGTTCGCAACCCAAACCTCGGTTCCACTCCGTATCTTGCGCGCGGAGAGATTCATCAGACCATCGGCCTCACCAATGAGATGGTCGACGCCGACCGCAGCTTTTTGAGTCTGGCGACAAAAGTTCCCGTGCGCCGCTTCGACTTTCGGATCGGCAAAATGACCCTCCCGGATCTCTTCGACATTAATTCCGTGGGCAGCGACAGCCATCTCCAATTCGCTAACTGGACTGTAGTGAATAACGGCGCCTGGGACTACGCCGCCGATACGCGCGGTTATACCGTTGCAGCCGTACTTGAATACGACGACCGGAACTGGAGCGCCCGGTACGGATTTGCGGCCATGCCAACCGTCGCCAATGGCATCGATCTCGACTGGGCATTTTCGCGCGCGCACGGGCAAAATATGGAGTACGAACTGCGCCGATCCTTTATTCCCGGCCGCCACGGCGTTACGCGCATTTTGAGCTTCGTGAATAAGGGCCACATGGGTATCTATCGCGATGCCATCAACAACTATTTTGCGGGGATCACGCCCACGCCGCAAATCGATCATGATGCGCCCCTGGGAACGGTGAAGTATGGCTTCGGCTGGAACAACGAGCAGGAGATCACGAGCAGTTTGCGCGTTTTCAGCCGCTTCGGCTGGAACGAAGGCCAGCACGAGTCGTTCTGCTATACCGAGGTCGACCAGACTGTTCTCTTCGGCGCGGATTACAACGGGTCACAGTGGCATCGGCCGGTGGATAAGATCGGTGTCGCCTTCGTGAGCAACGCCATCAAGAAGGATCACCAAATCTATCTTGCCGAGGGAGGGCTGGGCTTCCTGCTGGGCGACGGACGCCTTAATTATGGCCGCGAAAACATCGTCGAGGCTTACTACAACCGTCACATACACGCCGGGCTCTTTGGATCTATCGGGCTGCACCACATCGATCACCCTGGGTACAACCGCGACCGCGGACCTGTATGGGTCCCCAGCGTGCGCATGCATGTGGATTTCTAATGCTCTGTTGCTGAATAACTGCGCTGGTCCACCAATTTGTAACCGGCAGGCGGAGAAAATAATTGAGTATCCGGCTCCGCAGTGCTGATCTCCTTGATCGTAAAGGTCTGAGTGCCCAGCCGAGGATCAGTGAGAGTGGATAGCAGATTGATGTTCAGCGCTGCCGAATGCCAGTATTCGCGCACAATGGTCATCGGACGGTCATTGCCTGCCATCCACGGATTGATGGTGGTTGTCTGACGAATTCCAATGGTGTCGACACCGGCCAGATTCTGCTTCCCCAGGTCTTCCTGCGTGACGAATCCCCATCCGTCGGGCAGCTCCCCCTTCTCGCCGACTTCTGTTCCGAATGTAACCTCAGGCGCCGGATGGTAAACCCTCAGCGCGCACGCCTTTTCAGCGACGCTACACCAGTAGGAATTGTGGGCCACCGGATCGAAGATCTGGATGTAGTACATCTGTGTTTTGATTTTCCCGTTCCTGGGGACCAGATACCACCGCTCCTGATACACACGCCCGGCGCTGTCCCGAGCCACGTGCCGCTCATTTTCAAAGGTGTAAGAGCCACCACCTACGAGCGGACGCGCCCATTCGGTGTCGAGCGTGGCATAAAACGGCGCGTGCGACGTAGAAGGGATAGCGATGCTTTCAAGCACCTCGTTCATCCCGCCGTCTTCCAC
Organism: Silvibacterium sp.; assembly: GCA_036264455.1. GTDB lineage: Bacteria > Acidobacteriota > Terriglobia > Terriglobales > Acidobacteriaceae > Silvibacterium. Next base: position 2,231 of record DATAQX010000360.1, read on the forward strand.
ATGTACTACGGGGCGCGATTGAGCGGTTGTGTTGCTTTGCGCGAAGGCGAATATCCCACAGGAGACAAGAGCAGTCAGAACCAGCAAAGGCCTTTTCGTGCACATGAGCGGACTCCAGGCTGATGCCAGGAGATTATGCTGCTTCGCATCCGCTGGCAACCGAAATCCAAGCATACCGGACCGTTTTCAGGACACAGCAGCCTTCATACGCGGCGCAAATTTGTGCTTGTAGTATGCCGTTGTGGCCGTAATTGCCGGAACGCCGATCGCTGTCGGGAGCAGCCATAGCCACCACGCTCCGTGAAGGCGCGGTCCGATGGTCACGACACAGAAGGCTGTCCATGCCGCGATGTAACTGCCGATCATCCCCTGCAGATGCGCGTACCACCAAAACATCTTCTCTTTGGGAGGGTGCGTAAAATTCCACATCGCCTTGCCAGCGATCCACATGCCGATCATGCCGAAAACGATCGCCGGAATCGCAAGGTTTTGCACCAGCACTGGCTTTACCGCCCCGAGCAGCGCCAGGGTGGCACTTGCTATGAAACAGAAGACTGCGGCAAACCAGTCAAGAGGTTTTGCGACAGGCTGACCCTTCCACGCTGCCTTCTGCCTCAGGACACGATAAGCGACAAATGCAGAATAAAAACTGAATACCGCTACCAGCGCCAGAAAAAGCACAGGCCTGTACAGGGCCATGACGATTGCTGTCACGGCGACAACTGTCATACACCAGAAATAGATCTTTCCCCATAACCGGTGAGCCTTACCGCCCTTCGCCGTCGCGAGAGCCAGCGGAGCAAGCACAAATGCTCCCGAGCCAGCCGTGATATGAACTGTCAGAAATGCCCGCATCCACAATGGGTCATGCATAATGCCACCTCTTCAGTTACGTTTTGTTCGTTGCTTCTTATCCTCGAGTTCTTTCAACGTCTCATCGCACCACTTCACCTGTGCATGCGCCATGTGCTCCCCGTAATTCAGCGTCATCAACCAGAACGGCTTCTGGGGATGGCTGGCCGCCTCTTTCTCCAGGCGGTTGCGAATGGCCTTATATGCCGCCAGACGGTGTTCGCACTGTTCTCGATGCTGAGTCACGTGTTTTTCGCTCACACTCGCCGGAGCCAGTCCTCCAAAAAACAGCTTCAACAGAAGTTCGTTCCGTGGAACCTCTGTCACAGCCGATCGCTCAAGCCATAAATTCAGTTCCTTGCGCCCGGCGGCAGTCAGCGCATAAATATGCCGGTCGGGTCTGCCCGGGTTGGTTTCCGTTGTCTTCTTTACCAGTCCCTTCGCCGCCATTTTTTTGAGCGTCGGATAAATCTGCCCATAGCCCTCGCGCCAGAAGTACCCAATCGACCAAGCGCTCAATCGCTTCAGGTCATACCCGGACATGGGTCCGAAGCTGAGCAAGCCCAGCAATGCAAACTGGCTCTGATTCAGCCTTGCCATATCCAAACGATATATATCTTTTAGATATACACTGTCAAGAGGAAGACCCAGCCTCCGCTGCGTCTTTCTTATTTCGCTGCGGGAACGGCCTTTTCGAGCTGCGCGATCTGCTGCTTCATTAGATCCGCATTTGGTCCAGCTGGCGTGTAGGTAAGGGCATGGCGCAAGTGATCGAGCGCAGCGGCTAATTCGCCTCTGCTTGCAAGAATTACAGCCAGCAACTGCTCAGTGTTTGGCGCCAGATGCTGGGGATCCATGGCCAGAGACTTCTTGGCGCTCTCTTCGGCAACGTCACCTTTGCCGATGTTGAAATTTCCAACCGCGCTGTAATACCAGATTTGCGGCGTTCCCTCGGGATCGAGCTTCAGATAGTGATCTGCCGCGTCCGCGACCTCCTGCCATTTTTTCTGCTGTGCAGCCAGCTCGGCTATCGGTTCGTATGGCGCCACAAACTGCGGATCAGCAGCCACCGCCTTTTCGTATGAAGCCAGGGCATCCTGCGGCTTCGTCGCCGCCTGCAGCTTCCCGAGCTGGTACCACGCTTCGGCAAACTTGGGATCGGTCTGGACCGCCTTCTCCAGGTCATGCTGGGCGCCGTCGAGGTTCTTGTTCATGGCCTCGGAGCGGGCCTTGTCAAACTTTTTCAACGCGTCTTTTGAAGCCGTCGTGGTTGTGGGGCTCACTCCATAGCCCGCAGAATGTTCATTCAGATGAAGCGTGATGGTGCCGATGTCCGGATTATCCATCAGGTTGCCATTGCTGATGGTGACAATACTCGATTGAAAGCCTGCCAGCGATGCCCTAACCTGACAACCCACCAACGATCCCGCGTTCAGGGGCTTCGCACCCGCTTGAGGAGAGACTTCAGAAGCTGTCGTTAAGCGGCCCGAATCCTGGATGGTGAAGGCACCTTTTGTATCGGCCAGAGTGTTGTAGCGGACGACACCATTGCAATCGACAGATATTGGAATGGGGTCCCAGGGAAGGACGCCACCCTCAACTGCGACCTTTCCCGAAAAGTACATCCCGCCGTGCTGATGTGCCAGTGTCTGATCGAAATTGGCTTGCTTCCCAAAGCCGCTTGACACCTCGGGGCCTCTGGTCGCATTGGCGGCACCTGCGGCACCACCACCGGCCTGGGCAAAGACGGTGACGCTCAACGCGATCTCAGCCAATCCAGCAATAAACAGTGTGAGTTTCATGACTTGCCTCCAGACAAGAATTATGTACCGGTAAAGAGACGGTGCGGAAGGCGATATTTTCCACTTCGTCTCGCCTTTTTCTTTGCGTCATGCGTCTATCGCAGACTGGTGGTCCCTACTCATCCTGCTCTCTGAGTTTGGCGATGATGGTGAAGTCTTCGAGCGTGGTGGTGTCGCCCTTGATTTCGCCACTGGTAGCCAATTCGCGGAGCAGGCGACGCATAATCTTTCCGGATCGCGTCTTCGGCAGCTGGTCGGTAAAGCGAAGATCGTCTGGACGCGCGAGGGCGCCAATTTCCTTCGTCACCCATGCGCGCAACTCGTTTTTTAATTCTGGCGAGGCCTGGTGTCCGCTTTCGAGCGTCACGAACGCGGCGATCGCCTGGCCCTTCATATCGTCCGGACGACCCACCACCGCCGCCTCGGCCACCTTGGGATGAGCCACGAGGGCCGACTCCACCTCCATGGTGCCAAGCCGGTGGCCGCTCACGTTGATCACATCGTCTACTCGTCCCATCAGCCAGTAGTAGCTGTCCTTGTCGCGGCGGGCGCCGTCACCGGTGAAGTATGAGCCAGGAATCTCAGTCCAGTATTGCTGCGTATATCGCTCGGGATCGTTGTAGATGGTCCGCGCCATCGAAGGCCATGGTTTGCGGATAACGAGCAGCCCGCCCTGTCCGGCCTCGACCGGCTCGCCCGATTTTGTAACAACCTCAGGCACAATTCCTGGAAAGGGTCGCGTCGCCGAGCCGGGCTTTGCCGGAATTGCGCCTGGGAGAGGAGTGATCATGATCGCGCCCGTCTCTGTCTGCCACCATGTATCGACTATTGGGCAGCGGCCCTTGCCGATCACGTCGCGATACCAGATCCACGCCTCGGGATTGATAGGCTCGCCCACTGTTCCCAGCAGACGCAGGCTGGCCAGGCTGTGCTTCTCAGGATACTGATTGCCCCATTTGATGAAGGCGCGGATCGCCGTTGGCGCCGTATAGAAAATTGTGACCTTGTGGTCGTCGATAATTTTCCAGAAGCGATCGAGCTCAGGAAAGTTCGGGGCTCCTTCATACATCAGCGTGGTTACGCCGTTCTGCAGGACTCCATAGATAACGTAAGAATGCCCCGTCACCCAGCCGATGTCTGCCGAGCACCAGTAAACGTCATCGTCTCGCAGATCGAAAACCAGCTTGCTCGTCAGATATGTCTGAACAGAGTAGCCGCCTGTTGTATGCACCAGACCCTTCGGCTTGCCCGTCGTTCCCGAGGTGTAAAGGATGTAAAGCGGATCTTCCGAGTCGAGTTCTTCAGCAGGACAATCGGCGTCAGCCGCTGCGACCAGGTCATGCCACCAGTGATCGCGTCCAGTCTGCATCGTGATCGGCGAGCCTGAGCGCCTGTAGACGACGACATTTTTGATCGATGGACACTTTTCAACCGCCTCATCCACTGTCGCCTTCAACTTCACCTCACTGCCCCGGCGATACGATGTGTCCTGGGTAAGGATAGCTACGCATTGCGCGTCATTCACGCGATCGACGATG
>DATAQX010000524.1:0-3691 GCA_036264455.1 Silvibacterium sp.
ACCGCCTCTACGCCGGCAGCCAGTTACACCGCTGACGTAACTGTCACTGCAGGCGGCGTCACATCGGCGATACTCAAAGTTCCCATCACCCTTAATCCGGCCGCCAACTTCGCTCTCAGTGGTAGCCCCGCCTCGCTCACCCTTGCTGCGGGAGCCACAACAGGGAACACTTCGACCATTTCGGTCACCCCGTCCAGCGGCTTTACCGGCACCGTCAATCTCACCTGCGCCCTCACCACTAGTCCTTCCGGAGCCACCAAGGTACCGACCTGCACGATTGGCAGTTCGGTCAATATCACCGGAACCTCAGCGGCGACAGCAACACTCACCGTCGCGACCACCGCGCCGACAACCAGCGCACTCGACCTGCCGTTGAATAAGTTCTTCGCCGTAGGCGGAGGAATCGCAGTCGCCGGCCTCCTCTTCTTCGGAATCCCGGCTCGCCGTCGTAGCTGGCGCACCATTCTCGGTGTCCTCCTCTTCGCGGCCATTGTTGGAATGGGAATCGGCTGCGGCAGTGGAGGTGGCAACAGTGGAGGCGGTGGAGGAGGTGGCACTACCACCCCCGGCACCACGGCAGGTGCTTATGTCATTACCGTTACCGGAACCGACGCCTCAACGGGCAAGCTGGTCCAAAGCGCGACTGTCAACGTAACCGTCCAATAACCAACCCTCGCAAGCAGAAAGGCCGCACTCCAAAGAGTGCGGCCTTTCTGCTTTTAGCTTCGTTGGAAGCTGCGAACGTAAAGGATACATCCACGAAACTTGGCCGGCAATTTCCACCAATCCACTAAAATAGAAATAGGGCCATAAGAAACGGCGAAGTCCTCTGGTCGACAGGCCAATAAGCCGCTTGGAATCAATGACAGCGGCCTAACCGCTCTGTTTTCAGTGAACGCCCATAACCTGTTTTATTTCTATTACATGGAGCTAAGCCCTTTGTTATCTGAGAGTACCGGACGACCCCAGTCCTAAATCTAATAGAATGAATCAGTGACAAATTCCTGGCAAAAATAGGGGGAGGGGGTACCTACCATCTGCGCCGCGATTAATGAGCCGCGAACTAGTTGGTGTCGCGCATCTTTTCCTTTACATCCTTAGCTAGCTTTTCGATCTCCTCCGCCCTCTTGGCGACCGCCGCCGAAGAAGTATCCTTGGCGTTCTTGTTCACGTCGTCTTTGAGCTGGTGGGCAAGTTCCAGTAGCTTTGCCGTATCATCGACGATGTGCTGCTGGCGCACCTTGTTCCGCTTTATCGCCGCCTGCACGCTCATCTGGTGAGTGATAGTGTCTTCCTCCTCGTCCGGATGCGCGCGCTCCGTTCCCGGCAGGGCTGGCGGACGTGGTTGACTCGGCGCTGCCTGGGCATGCAATGCCGGTAGGCCCGCCAATGCGAGAAGCATCGCCGCCGCACACGGAGCTGCTTTAAAGAATCGCATTAGGACTCCAATCGCGGTTCGTATTGAGACATTATAGAAATATAGAGGGATGATTCTCTCGGCGGAAAAGGGATTGCACATATCCTGGATTGAACTACGTCAATTTTTTGCCAGCCTGGACACCGAATGGCTGAGTGACTTGCGGGAGTTTCTGCGCAGAGCCCTGCCCAGGATTCTGGTCATCCTCTTCCTTGCATGGTTGCTCACTCGTAGCCTCAAGGTCATCACTCGACGCGTGATCGCGACCGCTGAGCGTCGCTCGAGAGGTGGCCGCCAGCTGGCGCAGGTGCGAACCCTGACTTCGGTGATCCGCGGCGTGATCATTGGCATAGTCGGATTCCTGGCCGCGCTCGAGATCCTGCCGCTCCTGGGCTTCAACCTCCAGCCGCTGCTGGCCAGCGCCGGTGTGGCCGGCCTGGCCTTCGGCTTCGCCGCCCAGACGATTCTGAGGGACTGGCTCAACGGCATCTTCATCCTCATGGAAGGCCAGTACAACATCGGCGATGTGGTGGTGCTGGCCGGGGTGCGTGGCACCGTCGAGGCAATGACTCTGCGCGAAACGACGCTGCGCGATCTCGATGGAACGCTCTACATCATTCCAAATTCACAGATAACGACCGTAGCCAACGTAACGCGGGATTATTCGCTTGTAAGCATCAATGTAGCCGTCGATTACTCCGCCGAGCCGGACAAGGTTGTGTCTCTCCTCAAGGAAGTAACCATGAGTGTGCGCACCGATCCCGCCTATGCGGACGTCTTTCTCGCCGACCCGATGCTGCTCGGCGTTGATTCGATCCGGGGTTCGCAGGTCATCTACCTGGTGAGAATCAGGACGAAGCCTAACCAGCAGTGGGATGCACTGCGTGAGACTCAGCGGCGCATCCGCATCGCTTTGGCTGAGAATAATATGCTGCCCGGCGATCCCTTGCGCGTCTTCAACACCGGATCGGAGACGGGGCAGATGACCCACCCTTCCTTGTTAGCCGCCGCCAGGGCTTCCGATCCGACTTTGGCCGAGCCGGACTGAGATCAATCCCTTCACCAGTCACGGCATGTAGGTTCGGCGCGGACGAATGGGGTTACAGCCAGCCCTTCGCCCGCGCAATACGCGCCGCGTCCACTCGGTTGGAGGCATCCAGCTTGCTGATCGCCTCCGACAGATAATTGCGCACCGTCCCCTCCGACAGATGCAGTTCCTCGGCAATCTCCAGGCTTGATTTGCCCTCGCCGGCACGCCACAGAATCTGCCGCTCGCGCTCTGTCAGCGGATCTGCTCCGCTGTCCCACGCTTCGGCTGCCAGGTCGGGATCGACCACCCGCAGCCCCCGATGCACCCGGCGTACCGCCTCGGCAAGCTCCGCCGCCGGACGGTCCTTGAGCAGGTAGCCCTTTGCTCCGGCATCGAGCGCGCGGCGCAGATAGCCGGGCCGGGCGAAGGTAGTCAGGATAATCACCCGCGTTTGCGGATACCGGTCGCGCACCTCAGCCGCAAGAGTCAGCCCCGTCATCTCCGGCATCTCGATGTCGGTCACCAGAACATCGGGTTTATGCTTGCCAACCGCTGAAAGCGCCAGCCGCCCATTGGCAGCACTCGCGCAGACGGCAATATCCGGCTCGGTCTCCAGCAGCGCGGCCAGGGCGCCCAGCACCATGGCCTGATCTTCGGCGACGATCACTCGAATCTTAGTCATAAGTTGGGACACTCAGCTCCGAGCGGGCAGCAGTGGGCAACTGAATCGTGAGCCGGGTGCCCCTGCTGCTGTCAACCGCAAAGCGCCCCCCCAGCCCCTCCACGCGCTCTCGCATCCCGCGCAGTCCGTTGCCTTCCTCGCTGACGCCGCCGCGCCCATCGTCCTCGACGACCAGCAGAGTATGTCCATTCTGCGCCGAGATGCGCATCGAGCACTGGCTCGCGCGCGCATGCCGCACGATATTCGTGACCGCTTCGCGCACTACCAGCGACATCACCGTTTCGACAGCCGGATTCAGCTCTGGCGGTTTCTCGTCGAATACCAGCGTCACGCCCGCCGCATCGAGAGTGCTCTGCGCGCGCTTGATCTCTGCGGCCAGTCCCTCGGCCCGGTAGCCGCGTATCGCCTCGCGCACTTCGCTGAGTGCCTTGCGCGAAATCATCTCCACGTCGGCAATCTCCCGCGCGGCTCGCTCCGGATCCCGCACAAACAGCCGTCCGGCCAGCTCCGACTTCAGCACGATGACCGAAAGAGTATGCCCAAGCACGTCGTGCAGATCGCG
>DATAQX010000607.1:0-11732 GCA_036264455.1 Silvibacterium sp.
CATCAAGCCGATGTTCAGGCCGATCGACATTGAACACATGAAACGATACCAGGTGCCGCTCGACGACTACGCCTACATGTCAGATCCTTCAAACGATCACGGCAATGCCCGCGGTGTTGAAGAAACGTTGAAAAACCAATCCATGCCTCCGGGTGGCCCATACTGGAGCGATGAACAGCTGACCCTTTACAGCAAGTGGAAGAGCGACGGCTATCAGCCCTGATCTCGAACTCCTGACCCTGACGGCCTCGCCTGGGCAAAGTAATATTTACAGCTGCACCGCTTTGCTCATTTGCTGACTATGAGCAGAGTCACCCCGTGTTTGGGGATCGTCTCCGTAAACACACCTGAGTTATGACCGAGATCTTTCCCCTTCCATACGTCGCGCAGGTTGGCGCCGCCTGGGAATCCTATCCCGGCCAGATCGACTGAGACGTCACGGTGGTCCCAGCTGCGATTGAAGAGGCCGACCGCGACGCGGCCGTTGCTGAGCGGCTTGGTCCACACATCCAGGTCTCCGCTCTGGTAAAGGCGATCGCCCTGTTTGCCCAGCGGGTCCTGGTCAATGGCAATGACATCCTTGTTCATCAGGATGCTCTTGTCCGTGCTGGTCATCTTGCTTAAGTCGTTGCCGGCGAGAAGAGGCGCGGCGAGGATCACCCAGAGGCTCATATGTGTTTTATATTCGTCCTCTGTCATCTTGCCGTTGCCGACTTCGAGCATATCGGGATCGTTCCAGTGACCGGGGCCCGCATACTTTGAGAGTCCAGCCTGGCTGAAGCCGATGGTAATCATGCGTCCGTAGGAGTCGTCGATGTCATCGGTAGTGCGCCACATCTGCGCGCCGACCCCAGGCCCCCACTTCCAGGGCTGATCGACTCCGTACTGGCAGAGACTATACAGAATGGGGCGGCCAGTAGCCTTGAGGGCGTCGCCCATCTTACGGTAAGCGGCGATCATCAGATTCTTCGCCGCATCCGGATCGTTCGGATGATCGGTCTTTGCCTTATTCATATCGCCCTGGAAAGAGCAAAGATCGTACTTTAGAAAGTCGACTCCCCAGTCGGCGTACATCTTCGCGTCCTGCGCCTCGTGGTCAAGACTGCCCGCATATCCCCCGCAAGTCTTCGCTCCGGGCGACGAATAGATTCCGAACTTAAGCCCCTTCGAGTGGATGTAGTCACCGAGAGCCTTCATGTCTGGAAAGCGTTCATTCGGATGCAGTACGCCTTGCGAATCACGCGTACCCTGCCACGTGTCGTCGACATTGACGTAAATGTAGCCCGCATCCCGCATGCCAGTGCTGACCAACATATCGGCAGCGGAGCGGACATCCGCGTCGGTCACGTGGCCCGCGAAGTGGTTCCAGCTGTTCCATCCCATGGGAGGCGTAGCAGAGATGTTCACCTGGCTGAAGGCGGGCGCGACAGAAAGAAGGACGGTACACGAAAGAATAGAAAGGGTTCTCATGGAAGACTGCTCCAAAAGTAATCGATTACATTACAAAGCGCAATTTAGCACATCGCACCGTCTGTTTGCAGCGACAGCACGCTATGGTGATACTCTGTCGAGCCGTGATCGCTGGACGCGAACTCACGCTCCCGATAGTCTCAAAAGAAATTCCTGTTCATCCGAGGCTGCTTGGCTTCCATCGTCCCCTCAGTGCGCCCCTTCATCTATCCCGGCAAGAAAACTGCCCTCGCATGCGGCGCGATCCCGCTTGACGCCCTGGCGAAAAGGTATGGAACCCCGCTCTACGTCTATTCCGCCGACAATCTGCTCTACCGGCTCCAGCTGTTCATGGATGCATTCGCAAAGCTGCCCCATCTCGTCTGCTACGCCGTCAAGGCCAACTCTGCGCTTGCTATTCTCAAGCTGCTCGACGAGCACGGCGCGGGCTTCGATATCGTCTCCGGAGGAGAACTCGAACGCATTCTCGCCGTGAACAAAACCGCTGCGGCGCGCATCGTCTTCTCCGGAGTCGGCAAGACCGCCCCTGAAATCGATCTCGCCCTGCGCTCCGGAATCTTGCTCTTCAACGTGGAGAGCGAGGGCGAACTTGAACTCCTCGCCGAGCGCGCGGCGAAGTTGAAGAAACGCGCCCACATTGCCCTGCGCGTCAACCCTGACGTCTTCGCCGAGACTCACCCCTACATTTCAACCGGACTCCGCGAGCACAAATTCGGCATCGATATCCGCCGTGCCCGTGCCGTATATCGTAACGCTGCAAGTCACAAATGGATCGAGCCCGCCGGAGTCAGTGTCCACATCGGCTCGCAGATTCGCAGTGCCGGGCCCTTCGGCTCTGCCGCCGCCCGCATCGCCGCGCTGCTCCTCGAACTCCGCAAGGACGGTCTGCCGATTCAGTTTCTCGACGCCGGCGGAGGCCTCGGCATCGAATACCATGCGGCTCAACCCTTCAACCCCGAGGAAAAAGTCCGCCAGTATGCCGAAGCTCTCATCGCGGCCATCGGCAAACTCGACAACATCACCCTCCTGCTTGAGCCTGGCCGCTTCCTCATCGCCCAGGCTGGCGCTCTTCTTACCCGCGTGCTCTATGTCAAGAAGAACGGCAAGAAAACCTTCGTCATTGCCGACGCCGGCATGAACGACCTCATCCGTCCCGCGCTCTACCAGGCCCACCACGAGATCGTTCCCGTCATTCCGCGCCGCGGCGCACGCAAAATCGCCGCTGACGTCGTCGGCCCCGTCTGCGAGACGGGAGACTTCTTCGCCCGCGACCGCGAACTCCCCGTCGTCCAACGCGGCGATCTCCTCGCCATCCTCGACGCCGGAGCCTACGGCATGTCCCTTGCCTCCAACTACAACTCACGCCCCCGCCCCGCCGAAGTGCTCGTGCACGGTAAGCGTGCACGCCTCATCCGCCGGCGCGAAACTACATCCGATATGCTTGTGGTTGAATCTCATCTCTGAGGAACAATTGCGATGAGCAAAATCGCACTCTTCGGCGCCGCAGGAGCCATTGGAAACAGTATCGCCGCGGCGCTTCGCCAGCAGAACCAGCGCTATCGCGTCGTGGGACGCAACCGTGCTGAACTTGAGAAGTCGTTCGGCGCAGACACACTGGCTGAAATCGTCACCTGGAACCCGGACGATCCCGCCTCTGTGCGCGCCGCCTGCCGTGGTGTCGACACCCTCATCTATCTGATCGGTGTACCTTACAATCGTTTCGAGCTTCATCCCGTCCTGATGCAGAAGACCCTGGATGGAGCGATCGCCGAGGGTGTACAGCGGGTCGTTCTTATCGGCACGGTGTATCCCTATGGGCGTGCGCGAACTCCCAAGGTGTCAGAGGATCATCCCCGCGAGCCGCATACCTTCAAGGGCCGGATGAGAAAAGCGCAGGAAGACGTCCTGCTGAAGGCTCACAACGAAGGCCGGATTCAGGCGACCATCCTTCGGCTGCCGGACTTCTACGGTCCCCATGTTGAGAAGAGCTTCCTTGATTCAGTCTTCAAAGCGGCGACCCACGGCGGCACCGCTGACATGATCGGGCCCATCGATCTCCCGCACGAGTTCATCTACGTTCCCGACGCCGGCCCGGTTGTCCTTGCCCTCGCTGCCAAACCCGAGGCTTACGGCAAGTGGTGGAACCTGGCTGGCGCAGGAACTATTACCCAACGCGAGTTCGCGACAAAGGCCTTCGCACTCGCCGGCCGCGGGCCGAAGATCCGAGTTGTGGGCAAAACAGGGCTGCGCATCATTGGTCTCTTCCAACCGATCATGCGCGAGCTTGTAGAGATGCATTACCTGGTCACTGAGCCCGTGATCATGGACGACACCGCAATCGACCGCCTGATCGGCGCCATACAGAAGACGCCCTACGACGAGGGCATCCGTCTCACCTTCGAAGCCTACAAGGCAGCATGACCAGCTTGCCAGCAGCTCGCCACCGGAAATTTTCCAATTCATAACGAGCCTGCTGGTAAGCCGCAACTGGAGTTTATGCATGAGACAACTCAGCCTCTTCTCCGGCTGAATCAGCCACCGGAGTGATGCCGAAAGCCCGCTCGATCGCTTCGGATGCCGCATCGAGTCCGCGCGCATCCGTGATTACTTTCTGGAAGTAGCGCGCCTTCTCGCGATAGGTGGGATTCATTCGTACTTTCTGAATCACCTGTGAGAGCCGCTGCGTTGATAGCTCTTCAAGCTCGATGAATTCGCCCGCTCCGTGATAGGCAATCCTGGCTGCGACGCCCGGCTGATCGTACGAGATCGGAATCGCCACCATGGGCACTCCCTGAGCCAGCGCCTCCAGCGCCGTATTCAGCCCGGCATGTGTAATGCACAGCGCCGCGCGCTTCAGCAACTCAACCTGGGGAGCCGAGCGGACGACAATCGTATTCGATGGAACCGGCCCTATCTTGTCGAGGTCGACATTGCGGCCCACGGAAAGTACCACCTGCACACCCGAAAGCGGAGCCACCGCTTCGAGGATAGTGCGGTACACATGTTCCAGGCCATTGACCAGTGTTCCCAGCGAGGCATAAATCAGCCGCCTGCCTGTCAGCTTTTCCCACGGGAAAGGCACGGGCTCTCTTCCTTCACCGTCGTGGAAGGGACCCGTGTAGTGAAACTGCGCCGGCCAGGGAATACCTGGGTAATCGAACTCCCTCGGTATCTGCGACACCACCGCCAGCCGGGAAAGAGTGTCATTCGGATCGTTCCAGTCGACCTCGATCCCCAGCTTCTCGGCATAAGGTTGTACGGCTTCCACGAGTGGACCAAAGTAGCTGCCGACTTCCACCACCCCCTCGAGATTCCTGGCCAGAGCTTCGGGAGTGGTCTCATGCGGCCAGCTGAAAGAGCAAGCCGGCGTCGATCCGGACATATCGAGATTGAGGACATTCCACACGTGCACGAAAGGAATGCCGAGATGCATGGCCACAAGCTCGACAAAGAAATATATTTTGTCGATAACCAGTGTCTCAATGCCTGTCTCCGCGATCGTCTCTGGTAAATGCTCCAGGGCCGCCTTAACAAGGCCAGGGCTCAACTCCCGCAAGGTATATCGAAGCACCTCCTTGCCGTGCAGCTTTGCCACCCGGCTCCAGATCCTGGCTATGGAACCAGTGGGATACTCCCGCTCGCCGTATGACACAAACTCCAGGCCGGCTGCGCGAGCGAACGGCTCGACATCCGGAACTCCCAGAAACACTACATCGTTTCCCCGCGATTGCAGCTTGCGTGCCAGGGAAGTCATCGGGTTCAGATGCCCCGACAACGGCAAACTCAAAAAACCGATTTTCATTATGTCTCTCTTTTCTTTTTGAAGTGGTCTCTAACCCGGCTCAGTACTAAGCCGTGAACACAAATGTCTGGTTGCAGAACCCGCCAGGCATGGCTTTATTCCTTTGGCTTGGCAGGTGCGGGTAAGTTGCTCATCCGACGTTCACTCTGTATTGTGTTGAGGGGCTATGACACAAACCGGACTGCTTCTCTCTTTCGCTCTCGTCAGCACTCTCGCTGTAAACGCTTCCAACCCCCTCCAGGTCAAGACCGATAAAGGCAAGGTGGAAGGCTCGCTCACCACGGACGGAAAAGTCCGCGCCTTTAAAGGCATTCCTTTTGCCGCGCCGCCCGTTGGCGACCTGCGCTGGAAGCCCCCGCAATTCGCGGCCAAATGGAAGGGCGTCCGCCCCGCCAAAGACTTCGGCAATCACTGCCTGCAAACGGGCGGCTACCCCGATATGATCTTCCATGACCCCGGCCCCAGCGAAAACTGCCTCACCCTCAACGTCTGGACGCCTGCCGATGCCAAACCCGGCAGTCTTCCGGTGATGGTCTGGATCTTTGGCGGCGGCTTCGTCACCGGCGGAACGTCCGAAGCCCGGCAGGATGGCCAGTTCCTCGCTCACCGCAACGTCGTTGTCGTATCTATGAACTACCGCCTCGGCATCTTCGGATTCTTTGTGCACCCCGAGCTCACCTCCGAGTCGCCCCACCACGCCTCTGGCAATTACGGCCTGATGGACCAGGCCGCCGCCATCGCCTGGGTTAAGCAAAACATCGCCGCCTTCGGAGGAGACCCGAATAACATCACCATCTTTGGCGAATCCGCCGGATCATTCTCCGTCAGCGCACAAATGGCCTCGCCCCTCGCCAGGGATCTCTTCCAGAAAGCCATTGGACAAAGCGGGGGAGCCTTCTTCAGCTCCGGTCTTACCTTTGAGCCCCGCGAAGCTCGCGAGCAGAGTGACGCGAAATTCGCCGAGACTGCCCTTCACGCAACCACGATCGCCGATCTCAGAAAACTCTCCGCTGACGACATCCTCAAGGCCGTTACTGCAAAAACCACCCCGCCTCCGCCGCACTTCGGTCCCGACGTCGATGGCTATTTTCTGCCCGACAGTGTTCCCAACATTTTCGCCGCGGGTAAACAGGCGCACATTCCTTTGATCGCCGGCTGGAACGCCGACGAGGGGCGCGGAGACGTGATCTTCGCTAATCCCAAGGTCACCGCGGACACCTTCAAAGCACAGGCCAAAGGAGAGTTCGCTGACAACGCCGACAAATTCCTCGCTCTCTATCCCGCCAACACCGACGCCGAGGCCGTCACTTCTGCAGGAGACTACGCCGGAGACCGCTTCATCGCCTTTTCCACCTGGCGCTGGCTTGAGGCTCACGTGCAGACCGGCAACGCGCCTGTCTATCGTTACCTTCTCGACCTGGGATCGCCCGGCGACAAATTCCACCCCGCGGCCATCGGAGCCTTCCACTCCGACGACATTGAATACGTCTTCGGCACCCTCGACTCGCGCCAGGAATTCACCGCGCGTCCCGAAGACCGCAAGCTCTCCGAGCAAATCGGCACTTATTGGACCAACTTCGCGCGCACCGGCGACCCGAACGGCGGCATCGGCGCAACTCCGAATTTGCCGAGGTGGCCTACCTACGAGGCCGCGACCGGATGGATGGTCATGCACTTCAACGCCAACTCTGAAGCCAGGCCCGATACCCTGCGCAACCGCTATCTCTTTCTCGACAGCGTCTGGGGCAAACCGAAAACCGTACAGACTACAAGCCAATAGCCAAGCGCAGCAGCTCAATCGCAGGCCGGGAAATAAGTCTCAGCACTGGTTCCCGTTCTGAAATAATTGAGAAAAGAGAATACTGCCCAAAGGAGATGCAGATGGCAGACCTGCTTAGAACTTCGAATCCGGCACTGAACGAGAAAGCCTTTCGCGGCACGATCGGAACCTTCGAAACGCCTATGACGGTGCAGGGCACGGTCAACAAGACCGGCCTGCTCCTGCTCTGCGCTCTCGCGACCGCGATATGGACGTGGCGGCTCTTCATGGAATCGCACTCGGCTGCCAGCGTAGAGATACCGATGATGACCGGCGTTTTCGGCGGATTCATCATGGCCCTGGTAACCACTTTCAAGAAGGAGTGGTCGCCGGTGACAGCGCCGGTGTATGCACTTCTCCAGGGGCTGGCCATGGGTGGCTTTTCAGCGGTGCTGGAGCTGCGCTTTCCGGGAATTGCCATTCAGGCAGTCAGCCTCACCTTCGGCACCCTGCTGGTAATGCTTCTCGCCTATCGCACCGGCCTGATCAAGGTTACGCAGAAATTCCGGCTGGGCGTGATTGCCGCCACCGGAGCAATCATGCTCTTTTACCTGCTCCAGTTGGTGCTGGGCTTCTTCGGCGTGCATTTTGCGGCAATCAATGGCTCGGGCCCCCTCGGTATCGGCATCAGCCTGGTTATAGTCGGGATAGCCGCGCTGAATCTGGTGCTTAATTTCGATTTCATCGAGAACGCCGTGCGCGCCGGCGCGCCAAAGTATATGGAATGGTACGGCGCATTCGGGCTCATGGTCACTCTGGTCTGGCTCTACCTCGAGATTCTCCGCCTGCTGACCAGGCTTCGCGGGCGCAACTGACGCCAATCCACCGGCCTGTAGCTTTCAACAGGCCGGCCAGCCCCTGCGGAAAAATTCATCCAGCAGTCACAAAACACCCCATTCTGTACCTGTCTCCGGGTTGCTCCCCTCATCTACCGCCATTATCCTTCGATGTGACACGGAGTGATCTGACATGACCGGAATTCCCAAGCACATGGTGGAGCAGCAAACTCACCATCGTCCCCTGCGCACACGCCGCGTGGATGAATGCGACACGCTCGACGAAGTATTTCGCGACTGCCTGCCGGCTTTTGGCGGTGCATTCCTGCGCCGCGTCTACACCATCCTCGATCGCGCCATCGGCGAAGGCTATCCGATGACCATGTCCATCTCAGGCCCCGTCACCGTCTCCGGACAGCACATCACCTGGCTCATCCCTCTGCTTGAAACCGGCTGGATCGCCTACCTCAGCACCACCGACGCTGTCTGCTATCACGACGGACACCGCAGCCTCGACGCGCATGGCCACAATCCCTTCCATGAAGTCCCCATCTTCGGCGACGACGCTAAGCTCCGCGAGGACCAGATCATCCGCGTCACTGACGTCGGTTTCCCCGAAGAGGTCCTCTTCGACCAGGACCGCTTCCTCTCCGCCTGCCTGCGCCTGCCCGAGTTTCAGACAAAAATGACCGGCACCGAGATGCGCTACCGCCTGGGCGCACTCTACGCGGCGCAGGAGCGCCGCGCCCGCGCGCCCCACGGGCTCCTCGCCACCTGCCACCGCCTCGCCGTGCCCATCTTCGTCGGAGCTCCCGCCGACGGGAGCGTCTTCCTCAATTCCATGAAACTCTGGGCCATGCAGAAGGCTGGCATGATCGAAGACTATAAATTTGAGCTCGACCTCAATGCCGAGGTTTTTGAGGCCTGCGCCTATCACCGCTGGGGACTCTTCGAGAGCGACGCCAAAGGGCTGGCGACTTTTATTCTCGGTGGAGGCGTACCCAAAAACTACAACCTCCAGCCCGAGCCGGCACTCGGCCAGGTCCTCGGCCTGTCCGACATTCGCGGCTATCAGTTCGACGTGCAGATCACAACTGCGCCCGTCATGGACGGATCGCTCTCCTCATGCCCACCTGCTGAAGCTGTGACGTGGGGGAAGGTCGACAAGGACGTCTACCTGCAGACCACCGAGAGCATGTTCGGAGATTACTCGCAGGTTATGCCCTTCCTCATCAAAGCTCTCCTCGATAACCGCAAGCGCTTCGAGAAAAAGCTGGTGGAAGTCGGAGAAGAACAACTCTTCCGCGAAGAGCCACGCGCCCGCGGCTATCTGCGTCCGCGCTCAGGATACCGTCTCTACGAACGAAGAGACGATCTGACCGGCAAGCTGATGGATGATGTGAAGAACAACGCTGAGTGGCTACGCAGCAGTATTGAGTACCAATCTGCTGCGGCAAAATAGCGGGGCACGCAAACACTTTGCAGCGGTAGTGGACCTCGAATCCATAGGGGGCTCAGATAGGATGAGAATAATTTTGGATCGAGATTGACGAAATGAACGTTCCCAACCCGCTAAACGAGGTCGTTCTTCCTCAGACGGTGGTCGGTCCGCTTACCCGCGCAGCGATCTTTCTGGTTGTCTGCATTCGTCCGGAGGAGAACGCTTATGCGCTTGTGCAATCCTTCTGTGCCGATCTTGCCGGGCTCATACGGGCCGTTGAGTTTCGGGATGTAGAGGCGGGGCTCACCTGCGTGGCCGGATTCGGTTCTGACGCCTGGGACAAATTGTTTGGATCGCCGCGTCCTGCTGAGCTTCACCCTTTTCAAGAGATTCGCTCTGCTGGCCGCCACGCCGTCTCCACCCCGGGCGACATCCTGTTCCACATTCGAGCCAAGCGCATGGACCTCTGCTTTGAGCTGGCAACCCAAATCATGGACAGCATCGGCGATGCAGTTTCGGTTGCCGACGAGGTTCAAGGTTTCCGGTATTTCGACGATCGCGACGTCATGGGCTTCGTCGATGGCACAGAAAATCCGCGAGGAGACGCCGCTCGTGAGGCCGCCATTGTCGGCGACGAAGATCCGGCCTTTGAGGGCGGCAGCTACGTGGTCGTCCAGAAGTATCTTCACAACATGAAGGCGTGGAATGCTCTCTCCACCGAGGCACAGGAGCGCATTATTGGCCGCAGGAAACTCTCAGACATTGAGCTGAATGACGCCGAGAAGCCGGCTTCAGCGCACAGCGCCTTGACGGTTATCGAGGAAAACGGAAAGGAGCTCAAGATTCTAAGAGATAATATGCCTTTCGGCCGTCCTGGCTACGGTGAGTTCGGTACGTACTTCATCGGTTATAGCCGTACGCCGCGGATCACGGAGACGATGCTGCAGAACATGTTCGTGGGGCGTCCACCGGGCAACTATGACCGGCTGCTCGATTTCAGCCGCGCTGTCACCGGCAGCCTGTTTTTCGTGCCGTCGGCGACGTTTCTCGACAACGTTGACGGGGAAGAGCCGGACTCCGCGGTGGGTGCCACTTCGCTGACACCGTCCGCGCAGGATACATCACTCAGAATCGGATCACTCAAGGGAGAGAAAGATGAATAACCTCCATCGGGAGCTGGCGCCCATCTCTGACGCCGCATGGTCGGAGATTGAGGAAGAGACGACAAGAACGCTGAAGCGGTATCTGGCTGGACGACGGGTGGTGGACGTTCCTTCGCCGGGAGGAATCGCTCTGCCCGGAGTTGCGACTGGCCACCTGCGGTCGATCTCTGCTCCGGCAGAGGGCATCGTCGCGAGCCAGCGCGAGGTCAAGCCTTTGGTAGAGCTGCGGGTGCCGTTTGAACTATCCCGTCAGGCAATTGATGACGTCGAACGCGGATCGGATGACTCTGATTGGCAGCCCGCGAAAGACGCGGCGAAGAAACTTGCCTTTGCTGAAGACCGGGCCATCTTCAACGGATACGCTGAAGCGGATATCCAGGGCATCCGGGAAGGCACCAGCAATCCAATCGACACGCTTCCTGCGGATGTGCGGGATTATCCCGATGCGGTAGCACACGCATTGAGCCAACTGCGACTTGTAGGTGTCAATGGACCTTACTCGGTTTTGCTCGGAGCCGATGAGTATACGGCACTCGCCGAGACTCGCGATCATGGATATCCCGTGCTCGAACATGTCAAGCGGATCGTCGACGGCAACATTGTCTGGACGCCGGCGATTCAAGGTGCAGTCGTCCTGACAACGCGAGGCGGCGATTTTGAGCTGAATGTCGGTCAGGATGTTTCGATCGGCTACCTCAGTCATACCGATTCTGCTGTGCGGCTGTATCTTCAGGAGACGTTTGTCTTTCGCGTCCTTACCAGTGAAGCCTCTGTTGTATTGTCACCGTCCCAGAAGTCTTCATGAGGCGCGCGTGGTGCGAGCGCGAGGACGGAAACCCTAATGCCAGCAAGAACGATCCCAGGCAACCAACACCGCACGATGGCTACACCCTACACCCTGTTCCCTACACCATGCCTCTCTCACCTCGCCAGTCCCACATAATCCGGCCTGTCTGCCATCGTGCGATGGCGAAATACATTCGCAATCGCACGGTCTCGCAGAAAAAACACGCCCGGCATCTGCTGGATATCTTCCTTTTTCAACCCCACCCCATATTTGAAGAGCGCGCCCCTGAACCATCCGATCCACACCGCCGGCTGGATCAGCTGCAACAGGCTTACCCGCGCCAGCGCAAACGCCGGCTCCCGATAGAGCGACCCATCCGGATTGCTCACCCGCTCCACGTCCGCCAACCCGTAATAGTCGAAGTAAGGCTTCGCCCGCTCCGGCGAGCCTAGGTGCACGAACGCCACCTGCACG
>DATAQX010000613.1:0-6629 GCA_036264455.1 Silvibacterium sp.
TGATAGCTGTACCGCGGTCCAATCAGGTAGTTGTCCATGTGAATGTTGGACAACTGGTTGAAGCGATGGAAGCGCACTTCTGCTTCCGCTCCCCACTTCGGGGTTAGATTGTAATCGGCGTAAGCACCAATTCCGTATAGCCGTTGCCACCCGTAGTCAGGATCGAAATCCGAGAAAGTGGCGCCAACGTACAACTGTTGATTGCCACCCTTACCGGCTGCTACGACCTGGGCTCGACCTATCGTTGGGAGCAAGAGGAGCGCGGCGAATAAAAAAAGTTTTTTCGTCACAGGGTATCTCTCGAAACAGCCGGATTGCAGATGTACAACAAGGCGGGTCTGATGACCCGCCTGTCACAGCCTTGGTAAATGGTGCGCGAGGGAGGAGTTCGTTGCGCCGCCCGCGCGTTGAGGTTCATCAACCTACTGCTGCGGTTGTGCGGCTGGCTGCGCGCTTGCCTGGTCCGGCTGAGCTTGCGGCTGCTGCGTGGGGGATGCCTCGGCGCCGGCAGCAGTTTGTGCCTGATCGTAGCGAGCGAGTTTGTAATAGACCGGGGTCACTTCGAATGGCATTTTATCCCGGGCGTTCAGCAGTACTGGTGCTGTGGTTTTCAGGGTATATACCTTGTCATCCCAGGCGTCGGTGCGGAGACGGCTGCCCAGTGGAAGAGCGGCGATCTGATCCAACTTGTCCTGGTCCAGCTTGGGGGCGCGCTTCTGGATTGCGATCAGCCACGGCTGACCGGTGGAATCGAGCATTGAGTCGCCCAGTCGCGGTGTGTTCAGAGCGCTCAGCTCCTTCTCACGCTGCTGGAGTTGCGCGAAGTAAAGGCCGGCATTGCCCATCTTGTCCTTGTAGATGGACTTGTCGAGCAGCACCACTGCCTTCTTCGCAGCCTCGATATCGTCCGCATCGGTGTGGTGCATCTGAATGCGTTCGAAGGTCGATTCGTCGGGGAAGAGCAGCCGGTCGTTGAAGGCATACTTGGTGTCGATGTGATGTCCCAGCACGATGTGGGCAAGCTGGAAGGAGAGCACGGACGCCAGCGCTTCTTCGGTTGGGAGCGTATCCACCAGGCCCTTGCTGAGGATGATGGTATTGCCCACCGCGATCGACTCGAGCGGCGTCGTCAACATCACGCGGCAGTGCACCGGCGAAGCGAGCTCGATGTTGTTGCCGATGATGATGTTGTTCGTTACCTGCTCGAGCACCTTGTCGAAGTCACTGGGAGCGGCGAGCAGACCGGCCTGAGTCAGACGGTCGAGCACGTTCTCCTCGGCCTGCGAGATCCACTCTCGCTGTGCCTGCAGTGGACCAACGTCTTCTGAATTTTGGCTCTGGTCGGTGACGTCGTCGATCTTGACCGACTCATTGTCGGACTGGTGTGTGGGGACCTTGAGGGAATATCCCCAGATGGAGCTGTGCGCCTTGAACGAGACCGGATGCTCCTTGTCCTTCCTGGAAGTCTCTTCGACGTAGACGCCGACCGGTAGCCAGACGCCCGGCTGCAGGTTTTGCCGCCAGCTGTCGAAGTGGAAGTAGTCGTTGTCATCCGCCTTGTCGGCCATGTCGCCACCGGTGTAGGTGCCGTTGAAGCGCACCACGTTGCCGGAGTCGTCGTCCACCCAGATGCGGCCGGTAAAGCGGCCATTGCCCAGGCCCACTTTCGGATGCACATCAAAGACGTCGCAGCGAACCGTGCCGAGGAACGCCTTCCGAACGAAGACGAAATCGTAGTGCTGCTGATCGAAGCCGCTGGGATCGATGAACATCATCTCCAGGAAACCGTCCGGCATGTAGCGGACGTTGCCCGGCAGAAGACTCTTCGAGAGCAGTCCCATGGCCGCCAGCGAACCCTTGAACATGCCATGGCTGGATTCACTGGCCTCGCCGGTCGAATACGACTTGCCGTAGAAGCTCTTGCCGAAGTCCACGCGCTGCAGCATGTACTGGTCAGAGACCGGCACTGCGTAGAGCTTCGTGTCGCCCTTCATGTTTTGTATATAGGTTTGAACAAGAGGCGATTTTTGCTGAATGCCCTTAATGGTCAGCTTCTCAGCAGCAATGGCTTTCTTGATCAAGGCGTTCTGCTCAGGAGTCAGGACGGGAGCTGGAGCATACTTTTCCTTCTTTGCCTGAGCACTCGTGACGCCCAGCGTCAAGAGCAGAGTTGTCATCCAAAAATTCCGCAGGTTCATTTCCCGGCTCCTAGATCGAACTTCCCAAAAGACTGGTCGTGCTGTGGGACATCCATTTATGCCAACTGGAACGTCACGTGAATGAGTGTTGTGTGGTCTACCGGCTGCCCATTGCGGAGCGCCGGCTTGAAACGAATACTTTCGGCAACGTGCCGTGCCTCTTCATCGAGCCCATGGCCGAGGCCATTGACAACGCCAATCACCTCGACCTGACCGCTGGCGAGGAAACGAACCTTGAGGGTGACTTCACCCTGTACCCGTGCTTCCTGCGCCTCGGCGGTGTAGCGCGCCTTCGGCTCGGAGATCACGACCGGCGGAGTGAACGCCGCCTCAGCAGCCTGCGCTATTTGCACATGGCCCGGCCCACCCACCGCGGGGCCAAAGCTGGCGCTGGCAACTTGACCGTGGCCACCCGGCTTTCCTGTTCCACCCACTACGCCGTTTGCAAATCCGGCCGAGGCAACAGCGCCGTGGCTGGTGCCGCCGGGTACGCCATTCTTGACGCCGGCGCCAAAATCGACACCCTGCACTGTGCCTTTGCGTGCCGCACCCGCGCCGCTATTCGCGCCTGGCGCTGCATTGAAGGAGCCAAGCGCGGCGATATTTGCCGGGCGATTGGCATTCGGGTTCGGAGCCACCGCATGCGGGTCGCCAAAGCCACCCATGGTCGTCTGCGGCTTGCTTTGATTGTTTGCTACCGGCGTCGGCTTATTGCTGGCAAACATGCCAACCTTCGGTGCCGGTGGCGGCGCAACTGCCTTCGGGGGCGCCGGAGGAAGGATCGGAGGCGGCTTCGGCGTATCCAGCTTCACTGGCTTGGGCGGCTCGATCTCCGGCTTGGGCGGCTGAATCTTCGGGGGCTCAATCTTTGCAATTTCAAGCTTGGGCGGCTGCGGCGGCGCGACAACTTTGACCTTCGGCACTTCAACCTTAGGCGGCTTTGGCGGCTCGACAGGGAAGAGCAGCGCATCCGCCTGCATCTTCTTTACAACCACCTGATGGTGGATGGCCCCGATGATCAGCAGCAGGATCAGTATGGTCACGTTGGTGACCATGCTGGTCGCCAGCGATCCCCAGCGGCTCTGTCCATCGTCCAAGAGACCAAAGTTCGTATTTACTGAAATGCGTTCGGTCGGCATATGTTCCCTACTCGGTTAACGATCGTGAAAATTGACGTACGCTGGTTGTCCAGCCCTCCATTGCAATTTCTGACACCGTGTGCCACCTGGATCGAGTGGCCCGCTCTCGTCTCACAGCTCAGAAACTTGGCAAGGAATTCAATCTCACTCTGGTACGAAAGTACCTCCGAGTGCTTGAAAGATACCTTGGATTCCCAAGGTATTGCAGTACCCCGAAAGTGGTGCCCAGGCGGAACATAGGTGTATCGCGACCTGCCTCCTACTGCCTGGATATCCCCTTCCTTTCAAGGCCCTCGCCAGCCCTGCGGGGAGCCGGCGCCCGCGCATGAAC
Organism: Silvibacterium sp.; assembly: GCA_036264455.1. Taxonomy (GTDB): domain Bacteria; phylum Acidobacteriota; class Terriglobia; order Terriglobales; family Acidobacteriaceae; genus Silvibacterium. The sequence goes on from DATAQX010000613.1 coordinate 3,669, forward strand.
ACATATGCGCTTATGCTCCATAATACCGGGGTGAGACGGGCCGGGAAGTACCGTGGTTGCTCGTTTACAAAAGCGTCAACGTTGGAGTCTCGTTGGTAATGACGCCAAACCGGCTGACTTGGTTCAAAACGGGAGACATTCTTGAACATCCTGGTAACGGGTGGAGCAGGCTATATCGGTGGAACGGTCGCACTCCGGCTGCTGTCGGGCGGCCACAACGTATTGATTTACGACAACTTCTGCCACGGCCACAGGGACCTGGTCCCAGCCGGCACCCGCCTCATAGAAGGCGATCTGGCCGATCGGAAGCGGCTGGAAGGCGTCTTTCGCGACGAGAAAGTCGATGGCGTGATGCATTTCGCGGCGCTGATCGAAGCCGGCGAAAGCATGAAGCATCCCGAGGTCTACTTCCGCAACAACACCGCATCCACCCTGAGCCTGCTGGAGGCCATGCTGGCTGCCGGAGTTGGCCGGCTGGTCTTCTCGTCTACGGCCGCTGTCTACGGAGAGCCGAAGAGCACGCCGATCGAGGAGGACGCTGCGCTGGCGCCCACCAACGCCTATGGCGAGAGCAAGCTCCTGGTAGAGCACATGCTGACCTGGATGAACCGGATCCACGGTCTGCGCTATGCCAGCCTGCGTTATTTCAACGTCGCAGGCGCGGTGGAAGGACGCGGTGAGGCCCATGAGCCGGAATCGCACCTGATCCCGTTGATCCTCGACGTCGCTCTGGGGCGGCGGCAGAATATCAAGATCTTCGGTAAGGATTATCCGACGCCGGATGGCACCTGCATCCGCGACTATGTGCACGTCGGCGATCTGGCCGATGCACACATCCTGGCCTTGGAGGCGCTCCGCACGCACTCCCGCCTGATCTACAACATCGGCAACGGGCAGGGATTCAGTGTGCGGGAAGTGGTCGAAGCGGTGCGCCGGGTCACCGGTCATCCCATTCCGGTGATCGAAGAGCCCCGCCGCGCTGGAGATCCAGCCGTGCTGGTGGCCAGCTCAAAACGGATCATCGACGAACTGGGATGGCATCCCCGCTACAGCTCGCTGGACGAGATCGTTCGATCGGCCTGGGTGTGGCATCAGCAACGCTTTGGTGCGAAAAGCTGAGACTCCAAGGAAGCCGCAAATTGCCGGCATGGGGACTCTTTATGTACATTCCCGCTGAGTCGTAGGGTATCCCGCGGTTCCTAATCAGTGTCCGTACCCCTCTTCATCGTGTTGGGTGCAACCGCCTGACGTCCGCTACGCAGCGTCGCGGTCTCTTTCCGATCTTCCGCCAGACTGCTCCACGAATTCCAGCACCAGAATGCAAGCCCGATCGTGAGCACGATCCCTACGCATAAGAGACAGATGATGACCATGGCGAGCCACCTCCACTGATACGAGTGGCGCCCAGTCGCTGGGGTTGCCGGTCCTGCTCACGAGGGCTTGATCTGAGCGGGCGCGTGGGTTTGCAGATGGGTGAACAGCTTCGCCGCGCCCAGGGCGGTGTTGTAGACGCCCCAGGCCAGCGGGATGGAGACAATGATCCAGGCGGCGGCGATCAGGCTCGCGGGAGTCTTGCCTGGGGAAGAATGCTTGGTCTCGGTGGTCATAGGGTCCTCTCTCTGGCGCCTTTCAGTGCGCGGCCGGCATCGCGCCAACGGGCTGTTTCTTCATCCAGAATCGCTCTGCTACCGGGCGCACCAGCAGATTGGCGAAGAAGCCAACCACCAGTAGTCCCGCCATGATGTGCAGGATGAGCGGGTAAGCCTGCTCACGTGGCATATGCATGGCGATGTAGTGATCGAGAATGCCGTTGACGATGAGCGGCCCGACAATCCCGGCGACCGACCAGGCGGTCAGCAGACGGCCGTGAATCGCGCTCACGTTGTAGGGGCCGTACATATCGCGCAGATACGCGGGTATGGTCGCGAAGCCCCCGCCATACATGCTGATCAGCAGACCAGCGATGAGCACGAACAGCGCTACGCTGTCCAAATGTTGTGTGCCCGTGTAGGGCAGCAGGAAGTACAGAACTGCGCCAACTGTGAAAAAGATCATGTAGGTCGGCTTGCGGCCGATGAAGTCTGAACAGGAGGCCCATACGAAGCGGCCGCCCATATTGAACAGGCTGAGCACGCCAACAAAACCGGCGGCGGCCACGGCCGAGACCTGACCGTGAAAGAGGTCCTGGATCATGGGGGAGGCCTGCTCCAGGATCCCGATGCCTGCCGTTACGTTGAGCGCCAGAACCAGCCACAGGAAATAAAACTGTGGCGTGCGCATGGCCGTGTTCACCTCCACGTTATGTGAGCTGATCATCGCGGAGTGACGGACGGGCGGGGTCCATCCGGCAGGCTTCCAGTCATCCGCGGGAACGCGCACGGTGAAGACGCCGAACATCATGAAAACGAAATAGAGTATTCCCATGGTGACCCACGTGCCCGGAATGGCCGCATGGCCGCCACCTTTGAAGAAGGCCATGAGATGGGTGCCCAGCGGCGAGCCGATCATGGCTCCGCCGCCGAAGCCCATGATGGCCATGCCCGTCGCGAGTCCAGGGCGGTCCGGGAACCATTTGATCAGCGTGGAGACCGGCGAAATATATCCAAGGCCAAGCCCGATGCCACCGATGACCCCGTAGCCGAGATAAATGAGCCAGAGCTGGTGCGTGCTGGCGCCGGCCGCGGCGATCTCAAAACCCAGGCCGAAGCAGCACGCCGCAGCGAACATTGCCTTGCGTGGGCCTGCCGTCTCCAGCCACTTGCCGAAGAGCGCCGCGGAGAGACCCAGAAAGGCGATGGCAATCGAGAATATGTAGCCGATCTCCTTGAGATTCCACTGCGAGCCGTCCGCCCCGTGCAGCGCCAGCAGCGGGTTCTTGAAGACGCTAAAGGCATAGACCTGGCCGATAGAAAGGTGAATTGCCAAAGCCGCTGGAGGTACAAGCCAGCGGCTGTAACCTGG
>DATAQX010000021.1:0-10641 GCA_036264455.1 Silvibacterium sp.
CGTCGCTTCACCCCGCACAACCAGACCGCCGGCGTCTAGGTCGCTCGGCAGCGTGGATCAAAAGGCAGCTAAGTGAGCCGCCTTTTCCTTTGGCAGAATTCTCCCTTGAACCTACCGCGGCTGAGGATTCCCCGGCTCATACGGAGTCTTCGCATTGCCTGGGCCGCCCACAAACTGCAGCGTCGGAATCCGATCACTCATTTCCGGCAGCGGCGGAAACGGCATGTGCGGCTCCGTCTGATACCAGTACGCCACCGAATAGAAGTTGTCTGACCGCGCATTTGCATGGCCGTGTTCGATACTCGCTTTCATATACTTCGTGAACGGCACCGGCGAATCCAGGTGGAAGCGGTACACGCTCCATCGCTCTCCTGCCAGTTCTTTCCCCACCATCGGCGAGCCGTGCAGCGGATACGCCTGCGGCGAACCTCCAAAATCCCACGAGCCCAGAAAGTAGTCCTCACTGCCCGTCCCGACCGACGCAATCTTATCCGGATCGTCGATCCAGAATGCGTCATTCCCCTCGCCCCACCATCCATCCTGGTTCTGGAACACCGACATCGTCACGCCGACAAACTGCCCGCGGCCCCTCGCCTCGAACCAGACGAAGTTATTCTTGCTATCCAGATTCCGCCGGTAATTTACTTGCGGATCGCCGTTGTCGTACCAGTCTTTCGCCCATCCCTGGGCCGGCTGCGCCTGGCGGTATTGCGCGTGAAAGTACAGCGTTCCCGGCGCCAGCGGCTTCGCGTCCACGCGATAGTCGATATTCCAGTACAGATTGTTCAGCGTCTGCTTGCCTTCGTTAGTGATGGTCATCCGCGCGTGCTTCGCATAGGGCATGGGAAACCACGAATTCAGCGAACGATCAGGGCCCACCGAGAGCACCGCCGACTGCCACGGGTAGTAAATCCCGTTTCCTAATCCGAAGAAATCTCCGATCGGCGTCTCCACGCTCGGCGTTTCCTCCCCGTCCCAGTACATCCTCAACACGATCCGCTTCAGGTGATACGGCTCCGGACTGTTGAGCGTAAACCAGATGTGCGAGATCATCCCCGGCCCGTCCACATCCAGAACGGTGAGCGTCTGACCCGGCGTGACCGTCCGGTAGTCCGCATTCGCTCCTGTCGCCTCGCGGCTCGACGACCGATGCAGTGTATAGGTCTGCTGCTGCGTTGGATCCGGCATCCATGCCGGGATTTGGCCAAAAGCAGGGGCAGCAACGCACAGCCCCGCAAGCATCATCGAAAAACGTCGCATTCAAAAACTCCATGACGGAAATAGCAATGCATCATATCGCTTCACGTCACACGAGAAAAGATCGATCTCGAAACTCCCGAACCCCTCCCTGCGTCTACCCCCTAGCGCCTCCATGCTTCGAGGAGGCTCCAACGGAGACCCCGGCCTTCGCTCGGACGAAGGGAGTTCATGTTTACCCACGCTCGTCTTACTGTCTTTCTTCTTCTGCCTTGGCTCTCTGCAGCTGTAACCTCCGCCCCACAGGAGTCCCAGGCTTCGCCGCCGGTCAACGGCCGCATCCACCTTGACGTCGTCGTCACTCCGAAGTCCGGCCCACCGGTTTCCGGTCTTCAGCAGCAGGACTTCACTATCCTCGACAACAAAGCCCCGCAGCCCATCACCTCGTTCCAGGCTCTCGGCGGCAGCCAGGCTCCCATCGAGGTCATTCTCCTCGTCGATGCAGTCAACAACACTTTCACGAGCATTGCCTACGAGCGCATCCAGATCAATAATTTCCTCCATGCCAACGGAGGTCGCCTCGCACACCCCACCGCGCTTGCCGTCCTTACAGACGCAGGCGCCCAAATGCAGGAAGGTTTCTCGAGCGATGGCAACGCGCTCAGTGCCTCGCTGGATCAGTACACCGTAGGACTCCGTACCATCCGTCGTTCCGCAGGCTTCTACGGCGCAACTGAACGCCTGCAGCTCTCTCTCCAGGCTCTGAGTGAGCTTATGGCGCGCGAAGCTGCTCGTCCGGGGCGCAAGGTCGTTCTTTGGATGTCTCCCGGCTGGCCTCTCCTCTCCGGCCCGAACGTACAGCTCGACTCGAAGCAGCAGCAGCAGATTTTTCAGAATATAGTCAGTCTCTCTAATCAGCTCCGGCAGGCCCGCATCACCCTCTACAGCATCGATCCGCTCGGCGCCGGCGAGCCCAGCTTGCGCACTTTCTACTATGAGCAGTTCGTCAAGGGTATTACCAAACCCAGCCAGGCCGTCCCCGGCAACCTGGGGCTGCAGGTCCTTGCCGTCCAGAGCGGCGGTCTTGCGCTCAGCTCCGGAAACGATATCGCCGCTCTCCTGCAGCAATGTCTGACCGATACGAATTCGTACTACGAGCTCTCCTTCGACCCGCCCCGAGCCGAGCCTTACGAATACCACCACCTGGAAGTCCGCGTCGCAAAGCCCGGCCTCATCGCGCGCACCCGCCAGGGCTACTATGGCCAGCCCTGACCCTGGCTTGTACGAGCTGTGACCCTCGTGCGGCGTGAACGAGGCTTATACTGCGGCCTGACAACTCGCAAGATCGTATAAACACTATGGGACGCTGGGCATCACTCCCGATCGCCGCGCTTATCCTGTTTTCCAGCCACCTCCATGCTCAGCAATCCGCACCCGAGCAATCCACTGGCGCTCCACTCGAGCAGACCACTCCGTCTAACCTGGCCCAGCCCATCACGCCCGGCTTACTTTTGCAGCAAAACCAGCAGCAGCAATCCGCTGGATCAAATCTCACCCTCTACCACGAACTCGATCTCCTCCGCCGCGACGGCTTTGTTACGGCTGACTCGGCAACGGTTTCGCTCCGCATAATCGACCATGAAGGCATCACGCCCCTTAACCTGCAGGCGTCTGACATCACTCTCATAGTCAATGGCAAGACGCGCGAGTTCCGTCTTCACACGCCCGGCTCGCAGACCACCGTTGTGCCGCCCATGGTTCTGCTTGTCTTTCCGCCTAATGATCCCATCGTCCACGCCATCGGTGTCAGTCAGGCCATGCAGTACTTTTCGCAGCAGCCGGCCGAGCTGCTTCCATGGCGCATCGGCATCTTTGACTCAAACGGAAAAATGACGCCCTTTACCAATGGACGCTCCCAGATCCTGGCATTCCTCGACGGTGTTGCGCACACGAAAGAGCCTTTCCAGTACGCGAACAACGTGACGCTGCCGGCGCACTTCCGCTGGGAAGGAAGCTGGCTGACCAAGGCCCAGCTCGCTATCAGCACCATGCAGCGCTACGAAGGACCGAAAATCATACTGGCCATGAATCCCGTCTCCGGCTCGATCTATGGCCTTAACGATCAGGTGCTCGCCCACGACGGCCCCGAAGATCTCACCGGAGTCGCCCAGCACATCGGGGCGCACATTTACATCGGCAACGTGGGCGGCCCTGATGTATTCGTTCCCGGAGGCGAGGCCGCCAGTGATCAGCCTGCCCAGATCAATACCGCCAATGGACCGATACTCGGCACGACGCCCTCCTCTCACATGCAGGTCGATCCTGCCATGAATGCCGCGCTGACCAACTCCGCCTATCGCACCTCGGAGATGATGCAGGCCGCTGGCGCAACCTACGGCGGCTTTGCCAATTCTCTGAACGATCTCGCCCGCCAGATCCAACATGATCTGACCGGGAACTATTCGCTCGACTTCGATCTCACACCCGAAGACCGTGACCGGGGCTTTCCGGATGTCGAGGTCCGGCTGGCCCGCCACGATTTGCGAGTCGCGATTCTCGACGTCATACCCATCGGCGTGTTCACCGACATTGAGCGCGAACTTAACCAGGAAGAGCTTGCCGATCTGTTTAAGAAGGCCGCCGCCAACTCAGTTTCCTCGCCCGAATTCCGCATCACGCAACATGTCGACTACTTTCCGCTCCGCCAGGGTCTGGAACCGCTGCTCCCTATGAGCTCTATTGTCGAATGGACCGGCCATGGACGCGGCCCCATGCTTCTCCGCGTGGTCGAGTCGGTCGAGGATGAAAACCTCTCAATGACCGTCCTGGAGCGCGAGATTCACGTCCGCTGGGATGGCCGCAGCCTCTCGTGGGAACGGGATGGGCAACTGCGTCCCGGCCAGTATCTCTGGCGTATCGTCGTGCACGACGGCCACGGCAACATCTATGCCTATAGCGAGAAGAAGATCACCGTCGACTTCCCGCGTCCGGCTGCCATTGCCGCCAGCAGCCTCATTATCGGCAAATCCTGCCGCGACAACACTGAGCTGAACAGCGGCCTGCAGCGCCGTCCACCACCCGACGGAAAGCAACACGCGCATCTCGAGATTGATCCCATGCGCGCCGGTGATTGCCGTGTGAAGCCAGACACCCTCGGTAGCTTCGCTGCGACCGATACCGTCCATGCCTTCGTTCGCATTTACCCAGCCGAAAGGCTCGACAAGAAGAAACCAGAAAGCTGGAATGCGAAGTTCATGCTTCGTTCCCCGTCAGGCTCGGTTGAAACTGAACAGGATATTTCCTTCACTGTCGATTCCGGCTCAGGCTACCTGGCCTCGGTTCAGTTGCCCTTGAACGCGCCCGGCGTCAGCCCCGGCCCTCACACGCTCGACGTCGAAATGCGCGGCCCCGGTATCCGCAGCGATCTCAAGAAGTCACGTCCGATCTCGATTCTTACTCCCTGACTCCATAGCGCCTCCCGCTGACAGCCCGATGGACCCCGTTATAAATCTGACAATTGAATGACATGCTCCCGATAATTCGCCGACACGTACATGAAACTCTGCATTATGGGCTGTCTTCGCGCTTCGCAGCCTTCACGCTTTAAAGCGAACTCGACCGTCGGATGAAACCTAAACTCAAACACCTGCGCCATCCACTTCGCGCAGCCACCGCTGCCCAGGCCCTGATTGCTGCGCGCTGGAACATGCGGCGATCCGCCGATCGCGGCGAACGCCGCTTTCGGGATGATCCCCGCTATGATCTCCGGAATGTTATCGACGGATTCGCATCGCGTCTCGGCGACGAAACCGAAGACGCGACCCTGCTCGAAAGAATCTGCACCGCATACATCAAGGCCGTGAGGCAGCAGCCGTTCGCGCCGGCAACATACACCGCGACCGGGTGGTGGGAGCAGGTGCGGCAGGCAAATCTCACGCCTGTTATGCGCGCACTGCAGAACCGCGACATTGGCCTTGTTCAACAGATGTACCGGAACTTCTTCCGCGATCCCTGTTCCGCCGGCCTGATCGGCGTGCCCTGGAGCGGAGCCTCTTTTGGAAGTGCGGCTAAAGAGGTCTATCGCCGCTTTTATCTCGGCGATGTTCTGCATCGCATCGACTATTGGAAGACGCAGACGGATGGCCGTTTTTCGTTGCTTGACCTCGCCGGTCCCCCTGTTGGCAATCCCTTTGGCGCGCTGATTGAAGGAACGCTGATAAGAGCCGGCAGCGAGTATCAGCACTATTGCGCGTATCGAATCAGCGGCCTTCTCGATTCTCAGAGGGCAACGGTTGCCGAGATCGGAGGCGGCTTCGGCGACATGGCTTACTATCTGTTCCGCGACCGGGCAAGGGTGACCTACCTCGACTTCGATCTTCCCGAAAGTATTGCGCTCGCCTCCTACTATCTACTGAAATCCTTTCCGCAGCTCACATTTTTGCTGTACGGCGAGCAGGAACTGACCGCCGATTCGATCGCCCGGGCCGATGTTGTGCTGATGCCGGCATTCGAGCTCCCCGCCATGCCCACCGCAAGCGTCAATCTCACCTTCTGTTCCCATGTTATGTCCGATACATCTCCTGAAGACATGGCCGAATACCTCGATAACATCGCCCGCATGACGCGCGACTCCTTCTTATTCGTCGGCAGCAGCCGCGCCGCCGAGACGATCTCTCGGCTGAGTCGAGGGTATAGCTCATTCACATTGGCGGAAACGCGCCCGTCTGACTGGCACGCGCACAGGGCTTCGAACTGGAGCGAAGCTGAGTGCCTCTTCCGTGTCGCCCCGACCGTTTCGCGGAATCGTTCAGCAGAACTTGTGGAGAAATGATCGTATGTCGATCCTCAGGAAAAGCCGTCGCGCCATCCGGAAAATCATCTTCGGCGATACTCTGCTTCCTCACGGAGTCAGGCTCGGCTTCGTGGAGCCTCAGACGGAGGTTGCCGTGTGGCTGCATGGAATGGGCGCGCCTCTCGACGTGACACACCGTCACTCGATGGCATGCGCCGATCCGCTGACCGTCTGTATCGCGTTCGACAAAGGACAAAGCCCCGGTGAACAGAACCTGCGGCGGTTGTCGCTCAGGTTCTGCGAACACAACGGAAAGAGACGGGTACTGGGCGAAATCTTCCTCAGACCGACTCGAAGCATCCCGGTTGGCTCCAAATTGTTCTTGTTCGAAGCTCGAAGCTCACGGAATTACTGCCTGCCGAGAGCGCGCCTGTGGGCGCACGACCTGCTCCGCGCCTACACCAACTGGCGGCGCGTCGATGCTTCCGCGCTCAAAATGTCCCTCGGCGGAATGCGGGCGATGACGGTCATGTTCATTCGTCCGCATCCGGTCGTGCTGGTGAGCCATGCCAGCGACGCCGGAGGCAATATCTTCCCGATGAATTTAATGGGCGACCTCGGCAACGGCTATTTCGCATTTGCGCTGGTAGACTCGCGTGAAGCCGCGATTGGCGTCGAACGCGCCCGCCGGATTGCACTGAGCAGCTTGCCGCTACCCCACGCCGCGGTCGCTTTTCAGCTTGCTCCAAATCATTTCCGGCAGTCCATCGACTGGTCCCGGCTCGCATTTGCTACGCGAGCGTCGGCTACCTTCCGCATCCCCGTTCCCGCCTTCGCGCAGCGAGTCAGAGAAATGGAAATTGCCCATACCTGCAAGCTCGGTAGTCACAAGTTCTTCATAGCGCGGATTGTTTCGGACAAGAACTTCACCAGATGCGAGGTTCTGCATCTCGTCGACGGAATCTATCAGGCCTGGCGGCTCAAAGATCGTGGCACGGAGTTGCAGGCTCCCCTCGCCGCGGACTCTCTCGACAAGCGAAGAGCCTGCACTTCCTGAACCGCCGTCGCTCTCGAAACAAAACTCTCTCTCAATTCGGCATGCCCTCAGGCCGTCGCCGTCCGTTTTCCCCGTGTCTTGTACACCGCGACCAGGGCCAGCAGTCCCAGTACAACGCCCAGCGCGATCAGTGTCGCGAACTTGTGCCGGTGCATCATCTCGGCCACATCGTGCACAATCTGCGGCCCGTAGCGAATCGTCAGCAGGCTCACCACTGTAAATCGCAGCAGGCGGCCCATAAATACCGACAGCATGAAAATCGGAATCCGCATCTCGAAGACTCCCGCCGCAAACACAAACAGCTTCCAGGGAGTAGGTGGCGGCATCATCGACGGAATCATCAGCGCCAGAAATTCCTGCCTCTCGAACTTGTCGCGCAGCCGCTCATAACGTGTCCGGTCGATGCGCTTCATCAGAAAAATCTCTCCGCCCACGCGCCCCACCCAGTAGGGAACCAGCCCGCCGATCGCCGACCCGATCGCCGCCATCAGCACATAAAGAAAAAACCTGTGCGGATCGCTCCATGCATATCCGGCCACAATCAGATCCATGGGAACGGGAATGGAGCTTGAATCGAGCACCGCCATTGCTCCCACGCCCCAGAAGCCAAGCGGCTTCAGCAGGCCAAAGAGCACATGCCGGTATTGGTTGGAAAGCTGAATCAGCCGGTTCAATCCTGGTCTCCCCCGTTTTCCGAGTTAGTATGCTCGGTCTTGCCCGCCAGCAGCTCCACCGCGTGCTCCAGCAGTGGGAGCACCGCCTTAAGCGAGGTCACCGCGCCTCGCGGACTGCCCGGCAGATTCAGCACCAGCGTCCCGCCTCCGTCATTCTTCCCACTTTGCATCGTCCCGCAAACTCCTCTTCCTAAAGCGGCAAACCTGGTTTCCCGGCGGCCTTCGGCGCGTATCGCCTCGGCCACTCCATCCAGTAACCGGTCGCACACCGCGCGCGTCGCCTCGGGAGTCACATCCCGTGGGGCGATGCCTGTGCCACCCGTGGTCACCACCAGCCCTGCCTGCTTCGCCGCCTCGCGCAGTGCGTCTTCAATGGCTTTCCGTTCGTCTGGTACTAAAACGCGCATTTGTACGTCGAACCCATGAGCCTCAAGTTCCCGCGCTACCGCCGGTCCAGAGAGATCTTCCCGTTCTCCCCGGCTGCAGGAGTCGCTCACGGTAATAACGGTTGCCTGAGTCATCCTCAACGATTGTAGGTGATCGGGAGTGGGAACTCTGGTAACCATCTCGCAGCAAAACAACGCTGCGGAAAATCCTTAAAGGATGAGAGAATAAGATGATCGGCGTACCGCTGGCGGGAACGCGCGTTCCTGCCCCGTGCCCGATATCCAAACAGTCTTAGAATGCCGATCACCGAAGTCCCGCCCAGTCCTCCGACTACGCCGCCCGAACCGCCCAGCTTTCGCCGGCCCAATCGCTATGAGGATTACGAGCTCCACGACCTGCTCAACGTCATCGATGAGCTCGAAGGCAGCCGTAACTGGGCCAGCCTGCGCGAAAAAGTGTGGATCGCGCTCATCATCCATCTGGTCATCTTCTGGTATCTCTTCTACGGCCCGAAATATATCTTTAACGTCAAGGTTGTCGATCCCTCCACCGTGCTCAAGCAGCGTGAGAAGGACATGACTTTCCTCGACCTGCCGCCCGACGCCCTCAAGCAGATCAAGCCCAAGCAGGCTCCCGCCATTTCGGATAAGAACCGCATCGCCGAATCCCGCAAGCCTACCCTCGACAAGAAGACCCTTGAACAACTTGAGGCCATGCGCCGCGCTGGCCCTCCTACGCCGCAGCCCGAGGCGCCGCCCTCTCCAGCCCCACCCGCGCCGCAAGCTGCCCAGGCGCCACAGCAGCCGCAACCCCCGGCGCAGCCTCTGCCGCAAAATCAGCAGAGCCAGCTTGAAGCGCCTCCGCCCGCGCCACGGCCCAATTTCGATACGGGACACTCGACCGTCGGCCAGGATCTCCAGCAGCTCGCCCGCCAGGCCGCCCGCGGAGCCGGCCAGTCCGGCGGCGATATGGGCCAGGGCCTCAATCCGCAGCACCCCGGCGAAAGCGGCCGCGTCGACGTCCTCAGCGATACCATGGGTGTCGACTTTGGCCCCTACATCCAGCGCGTCATCTTCGACACCAAGCGCGCCTGGTACCCCATCATTCCCGAGGCCGCCCAGCCACCTCTGCTCAAACAGGGCCGCGTCGGCATCCGCTTCAAAATCATGCCCGACGGCAGCGTGAAGCAGATGATTCTCGAGCTACCCTCTGGAGACGTCTCGCTCGACCGCGCCGCCTGGGGAGGCATCACCGGAGCCTCGCCCTATCCGCCACTCCCCAGGGAATTCAAAGGTCCCTTCCTCGAACTTCGCTTCTTCTTCCTCTACAACATCCAACCCGGCCAGGAATGATCCCCCGCGAACAACTTTTCCGCCGGCAGATCTCCGGTCTGCTCATCATTGCCGCCATAATCCTGCTCATCGCTTTGCTGCGCGCCGATCGCCACGTCCTCTTTCCCCCCGGCTGGTGGCGCTTTTGACTACTACTGACGCCGACCCCCTGCTCGTCATCCTTCTCGGCCCCACCGCCAGCGGAAAAACCGCTCTTTCCCTCACCCTCGCCGAAAAATTCAGTGGAGAAATCGTCAGCTGCGACTCCGTCGCCGTCTATCGCGAGATGGAGATCGGCACCGCCAAGCCTTCGCTCTCCGAACGCCGCCGCGTCCCTCACCACTTAATTGATATCTACGCTCCGAATGAGTACTCCACGGCCGGAGACTATGCCCGCCTCGGCCGCCAGGCCCTGAAACAGATCGCCGCCCGCGGCCATCTTCCTATCGTGACTGGAGGCACCGGCCTCTACCTCCGCGCCCTCACCGAGGGCCTCTTCGCCGGGCCCCAGCGTGCCCCCGATCTCCGCGCCCGTCTCGAACAGAGCGACCGAAGGCACGGACAAGGTTGGCTGCACCGCATCCTCACCCGCCTTGACCCCGTATCCGCGACCCGCATTCACGCGAACGACACGCCCAAGCTCATCCGCGCTGTTGAAGTCTCACTCGCCGCCCGCCAACCCATCTCCGAAGCATGGAAAGAAGGACGCGACGCCCTCACCGGCTTCCGTATCCTTCGCCTCGGCCTCGATCCCGAACGCAAGGCCCTTTACATCCGCATCAACGCCCGCGCCGCACAAATGTTTGCCCCGAATACAGAAAACGGCAATCTCATCGACGAGACCCGCCACCTCATCGAAAAGTATGGAGAATCTCCCCGCGCCTTCGACTCGCTTGGATATAAACAGGCGCGCGCCTTCCTGCGCGGCGAGATGACCCTCTCCGAAGCCGTCGCCTCCGCCCAGCAGGGCCACCGCAACTACGCCAAGCGCCAACTGACCTGGTTCCGTCGCGAGCCCGATGTTCTCTGGCTCAAAGGATTCGGCGACGACCCCAGCGTCGTCGCACAGGCCATCGCTACCATCCAGACAATGGGGTTAAAGTAGTGGTCGCCCAAAAGCGAAAGGGCGATTTCTCTCGCGAGTCATCGCCCTCTCTTCCGTTTTTTCGAAGATCTGGTTCGGCTTCCAGATCACAACCGATT
>DATAQX010000144.1:0-7689 GCA_036264455.1 Silvibacterium sp.
GCCGCTTCGATTCTCCAGACCGCGTCGATAGTGCGATGTGTATCGGTAGCCGTCACAGCTACCGATCACACCATCTTCGACATTACCGCGCAAGCGGCTCAGGAACTCGCCCGCTGCGCCGCCTTTTCTTTGAGTTCGGCAAACCCGGCCGCCGCCTTCTTCATATCTTCCGGGAAATCCTCCATCTCCAGCACCTGCCGCACCTCAACTACTTCATTCGGAGATCCCGGGCACCGCTTCGCCCACTCGATGGCCTCCTCTTTCGACTTCACCTGGATCATCCAGTAACCGCCGATAACCTCTTTCACTTCCGGAAACGGCCCATCGGTGACCACGGCTTTCCCGCCCGGAAACGATACGCGCGCCCCCATCGAAGCAGGATGGAGTCCGTCCAGCGCCAGCAGCACTCCGGCTTTCTGAAGAGCCTCGTTATATTTCATCATCGCCTCGACCGCCTTCGGATCGGGCATCGTGCCCGGCGCGGCCTTTTCATATCCACCGGGGATCATCAGCATCATGAATCGCATCTTTTCTCCATTGACCCTGTGAAGCGGATGCTCACACCCGCTTCGTCGAATAGTGTTAGTGAACCTCGACAGTTTCAGCTCCGGCCTGGACACGCGGCGCAAGGCAGTCGGGCACCTCGTAAATCTGCCGAACCTCGACTTCGCCATCCCCCGCAACATTCATAAAGTTCCGCGTAATCTCGATCGCCTCCGCCTTCGAGTTCGCCCGGATCAGCGCAAACCCGCCTATCACTTCTTTCGCCTCGGTGAAGGGACCATCGACCACTGCGAACTTTCCATCCGTCCGCCGTACCCGCGCCCCCAGCGCACTCGGCATGCAGCCCTCGGTCGCGATCAGCACACCAGACTTCATGCTCTCTTCGATGTAGGCCCCCATTTCGGCCATATCTTCCGGGGTCGGAAGACCGCCCTCCGGCTTCGCAGGTTTGTAGATGCAGAGAAATTTCATTTTTCAGCTCCTTTACGGTTTATCAGCCGGGCTTCAAATCCCGTCTCTATCAACACGTCGAACGAACGACAGCCAGATGGACATGGTCGTTCAATTTTTTCGGAAATAATTTTATGAGGCTCTGTCATCGGGGAATCGAGAAATGGGAAATGTGGAATCAGGTTCGGTGGCAAACATCTTGACCCGACTTACGCACCGGGTTACTCTCATCTCGTAATGACCTCCTTCTTCACTGGCGCTCCTCTCGCCCTCTGTTGTCGCTAGCCGCAGACGCCGTCTCGCGCAGTCCGATTCCCTACATCAGAAGATCCAGAGGAAACATGAAAATTCATCGATTCATCCCTGTCGTTGTTCTCGCCTTTGTCACCCTGCTCTTCGCCGACACAGCATCGCAGTGGAAGACCGATCTTCTTGCCTGGCGCGCGCATCGCGAGCAGCGCCTGTCCGCGTCCGACGGCTGGCTTACGCTGGTCGGGCTCGAATGGCTCAAGCCCGGATTGAACACCGTCGGCTCGGCTCCTGACAACCGCATCCGCCTTTCCTCCGCTGCTCCCGCGCATCTCGGAATTATCGACGTCAGCGGCAGTGATATTCGTCTCCTTCCACCTGCCGGTGGATTTCCCTCAACTGTCCAACTCGACGGAGCACCTGCGGAGGCGGCGAAGCTCGCCGATGACGAGGCGCAAAAGTCTTCTGTGCTGAAGGCCGGAACCCTGACCATCCTCCTGCTCCATCGTGGCGACCGCTATGCGCTCCGCATCAAGGATTCGCAAGCTCCCACGCGGCTCAACTTCCATGGCCTGCACTGGTATGCGCCCGACCCGCACTATCGCGTCGAGGCCCGCTGGATTCCTTTCGTCCCCGTAAAGAAGATCAAAGTGCCCTCCATCATCGGCGTCACGGACGAGATGCCCGCCCCGGGCCTGGCCGAGTTTACCCTCGACGGAAAAACCCTCCAGCTCGAACCCGTTCTCGAAGACCCGAACGCAAAACAGCTCTTCTTTATCCTGCGCGACACCACCAGCCGGGCTTCCGGTTCCGGCCCCGCTACCAGCTACGGCGCTGCCCGCTTCCTCTATACCGATTTCCCCGACCACGGACTCGACCAGCCAGGCCATCTGACGCTTGACTTTAATCACCTTCAGAACCCGCCCTGCGCCTACACTGCCTACGCCACCTGCCCGCTGCCTCCCGAGCAGAACCGGCTCGCGATCGCCCTGCCCGTGGGTGAAGAGAAGTACTCGCATTGAGCAGTCAGCGACGGATCGAATGCCGCCTCAGGTGCATTCAGTTGACCCTGATCGCTGCGCTTCGTATCATTAAAGATGCTCCTGTTCAATTTGGCGGCGTAGCTCAGATGGTTAGAGCGACGGACTCATAACCCGTAGGTCGGCAGTTCGATTCTGCCCGCCGCCACCATCGAGCGGTCCTCCAAGGCTTGGAGTATCATAGGTGTAGCTCCGGGTGGCCGGCCTAAATATGTCTAAAAGTTTCAAGCGCGCTGTCTTCGGCATTTCTGTTGCCCTCGTCTTTGTTGTATTTCTTGGCGGATTCGTATCTAACGGCGTGAGCGCCGGAAGCCAGAGCGACGGTGTTTACCGTCAGATGGGCGTCTACGAAGAAGTTCTGCACAAGGTGCAGAGCGACTACGTTACGGAGCCCAGCATCAACAGTGTCACCGACGGAGCGCTTCACGGACTGCTCGAGTCGCTCGACTCCAATTCGAGCTACCTGACCCCGGCTGAAAATACAGCCTACAAGGCGCACCAGAACACTGACACGGCGCAGGTCGGCATTAACATCTCGCGCCGGTACGGCTACGCGACCGTTGTCTCGGTCATGCCCGGCAGCCCGGCGGAGAAGGAACAGATCGGCGACGGCGATATCATCGAAGCGATCGATGGCCATTCGACACGGGAAATCTCACTGGCTATGGTGCGCCTGTTGCTCGAAGGCAAGCCTGGCACTGACGTGGCCCTCTCCGTCGTGCGTCCGGGCAAGTCCTCCGAACCCCAGAAGGTCACGCTCACTCGTTCACAGATCCAGCCTCCAGCGCTCGCCGAGCAGCAATACGAGAATTCGTCGATTCTCTATCTGAAGCCGGTTGTATTGACTAAAGAGCGCGTAACAGAGATCGAAACCCGCCTGCGTGCCATGCCCAAGAGCGGAAACAAGAAAGTGCTGCTTGACCTTCGCGATGTCGCCGAAGGCGATTCGACCCAGGCCATCAATCTCGCAAATGCTTTCCTGCGGTCTGGCACCATTGCATCTCTCGAAGGCCAGAAGGTCGCGAAGCAGACCTTTACCGCCGATCCGGCAAAGTTCATCACCGGGGCTCCGCTGGTGGTGCTCGTGAATCACGGCACCTCAGGTCCCGCTGAGCTGGTAGCGGCTGCTATCCTCGACAACAAGCGCGGCGACCTGGTGGGCGACCGGAGCTTTGGCGAAGGTACAGTACAGAAGACGATCGAATTGCCGGATGGAGCCGCAGTGATTCTCTCCGTCGCCAAGTATGAAGGACCTTCGGGCAAGGCAATTCAGGAGCAGGCGGTGACTCCCAACATTGTCGTCACCGAAAGTATCGACCAATATCTGGCGGAGACAGACAGCGACAACCCCAAGCCGGAAGACAAGGCCGTGCCTCGCACCGACGATCAGCTCAACAAGGCGCTCGACATCCTCAAGCAGAAGAGCGCATAACGCTCCTAGGGAAAGCGATTGAACAAGCGCGGTCCATGGGCGCCTCCTGAGACCAGAGCGACATCTTCACATCCTCCGTCTCCGCAACCCCGGTTACGCTCTGCCACGAACTTTCGCCCGCCTGCTCGCCGCCATAAGGTGGCGGGCAGTGTGGCGCTGGCCTTGCTGGCAATTCTGGCCATTGCCGTTGGCTCACTCAGCGGGTTAATGCTGGTCTACTCGGTCAACCTGCCGCAGATCGAAGACCTGGAGCGTTACCGGCCAAGCACAACCACGGAGCTCTACGATATTCACGGGCGGATGTTCGGTTCTTTCGCCCTTGAGCGTCGCGTGGTAGTGGGTTACGACGACTTCTCTCCATTATTGCGGCAAGCTGTGATCTCGATCGAGGACAAGAATTTCGAGAGCCACTGGGGTGTCAATCTCTTTCGCGTCGTCGGGGCGGCCTGGCACGACCTGACTTCGAAGGGGCGCGCACAGGGAGCATCCACGCTTACCATGCAATTGGCGCGCAACCTCTTCCTCTCTAATGAGAGAAACCTCGGACGCAAGCTGCAGGAAGTCTTCCTCTCTCTGCAGATCGAGCACAATTTCACCAAACAGCAGATATTCACGCTCTATGCAAACCAGATCTATCTTGGCCACGGAACCTACGGCTTCGAGGCAGGTGCGAATTACTACTTCTCAAAGCATGCGAAGGATCTGACGCTGCCGGAAGCCGCATTGCTTGCGGGAATTCCGAAGGGTCCGACGGAGTTCTCTCCGCTTCAGAATCCCGACCGTGCCATGCGCCGCCGCAATATGGTGATCAACGCCATGCTGGAAGACGGCGCGATTACCACCGCGCAGGCGGAGGCGGCGCGGACCATGCCGCTCGGCCTGCATATTCAGGTGGCGCCCAACAGCGTGGCTCCTTGGTTTGTCGAGGAGGTGCGCCGGGAACTGGAGCATAAGTTCGGCTCCGATCGCGTGCACGAGGCCGGGCTAAAGGTGTACACCACGCTCGATCTCGACCTGCAGAAGACGGCGAATCACGCGGTACTCGATGGCCTGGCGGCCTACGAACGACGTCATGGATGGAAGGGGCATCTGCTCAACGTGATTGCCGGGGGCTTTGATCTTGAGAGCTTCAAACATCCTGACTGGAACGGTTCGACAGCGCCCGGCGAATACATGCACGCGCTGGTGACAGGTGTGCTTCCCTATCAGGTGACAGCACGCATCGGCGAGAAGCAGCTTGTGCTCACTCCCGAAGACTGGGCATGGACCCGCTTCAAGACCGCCGAAGAATTTCTGCATCGGGGCGACATCATTTACGTTCATCTGGCAGAACAGGATTTGATAGGACAGGATGGCGGTCTGCTGCGCGGCATGCTGGAGCAGGCCTCGGGCGTGGAAGGTTCGCTGATGGCCATGGACAATTCCACGGGCGATGTTCTGGCGCTGGTCGGCGGCAGGGATTTCAACCTCTCCCAGTTCGACCGGGCCACGCAGGCGGAGCGGCAGACAGGTTCCTCGTTCAAGCCCTACGTCTACACGGCGGCCGTCGAAGCCGGCGCTACGCCGGAAGAGACCATCGTCGATGGCCCCACGTCGTTCGGCTCCTATACGCCGCATGACTATGAGGGAAATTATCTGGGGAGGATCTCGCTGCTGACGGCCTTCGCCGATTCGCGGAACATCCCCGCACTCAAGCTGGCCGAGCGCGTGGGCATCCACAAGGTCATCAGCACAGCCCACCGTTTTGGTGTCACCAGCAATATTCCGGCCTATCTGCCGGTGGCCATTGGCGCTGTTGAAATCACGCTGCGGGAGCAAGTGGCGTCGTACTCGGTCTTCCCTAACGATGGCATTCGGGTCGCCCCCCGGCTGGTCCGGCGAGTGACGACCGCCGACGGCATTCCTATGAATGGGGACCCCCCGGAAGTGAACGAAGTGATCGACGCGAAGACCGCGCGCACGATGATGATCTTCCTGAAAGAGGTCACGCGCAGCGGAACTGGCGCGGCTGCAGCGGCCCTGAATCATCCCATCGGAGGCAAGACCGGCACGACGAGCGACTTTACGGATGCCTGGTTCCTTGGATTCTCTCCGTCCGTAACCTGCGGCGTGTGGGTAGGCTATGACAGCCGGCAATCGCTCGGCGAAAAGGAAACAGGCGCGAAAGCCGCGCTGCCCATCTGGATGGACTTCATGAAGGCAGCCATCGCTGGAAAACCGGACGAGATATTCCCCGCCGACACGAAGCGGGTTTCTCCCGCGCCGAACGCGGAGAAACAGATTGCCACTGCAGCGAAACCCGAGTCGAAATCGGCTCTAAAAGCCGCCTCGCCAGCGCCCACCACACAGCCGTGAAAGAAGCCGAGCGTGTCCTCGCTTAGGGTGCTGAGTCCCGCAGTCGGCCTCTTTATATTATTGCCCCCCGACTTGCTCTCGAGTCATCTCGGCAAACACTTGCTTGGGCGCCTGCATCATCGCTTCCGGGGTTACCCGCGCCCACAGATCAAGGCCGCGTGCGACAAGCCCGGTCCACCCGGTCTGGTGGCTGGCCCCCAATCCGGCGCCGTTGTCGCCATGGAAGTACTCGTAGAACAGGATGTAATCGCGCCAGTGCGGATCTTCCTGGAACTTCTTCGTTCCGCCGTATACCGGACGTTTCCCATCGGCGTCACGCAGAAATATGCTCGCGAGCCGGCGGTTAATTTCCATCGCTACTTCAAACAGCGTCATGTAATTTCCGGAGCCGGTCGGGCATTCCACCTTGAAGTCATCGCCGTAAAACGGATACATGTTCAACAGTCCCCGTATCAACAGAGCATTCACCGGCATCCATATCGGCCCCCGCCAGTTGGAGTTGCCGCCAAACATGCCGGTGTTCGACTCGGCAGGAAGGTACTGAACTTTGTATTCCTGTCCGCCGAGGTGAAACACGAAGGGATGATCGAGGTGATATTTCGACAGAGAGCGTATGCCGTACGGGCTGAGGAATTCGTTCTCGTCGAGCAAATACGCCAGAATGCTCTGCAGCTTTTCCTTGTTGCAGACCGACGCCAGCCTGCGCCCGCCACACCCGATAAAGGTGTCATCAGCCCCGGCGATCTTTTGCAGCACCGCCGGATGGCGCCTTTTGAACAAGTCTATGAGCTTCAGAATGCGGGGATGGCGCGCGAAAACGCCGGGCTCGAATATGGTTGCAGCACTTAGCGGCAGCAGCCCCACCATCGAGCGGATCTTCAAACGCATGGCATCGCCATTCGGGAAATGGAGGAGATCGTAGAAGAACCCGTCCGCCGTATCCCACATCTCGTCGTGGTGCTCGCCGATACGATCCATGGCGTAGGTGATCCAGACGAAATGCTCGAGGAAGCGGAAGGCAATCTCCTCATACATCTCGTCGTAATCGGTCAGAGTCAGCGCAATCTCCAGCATGCACAGGCAGTAGAACGCCATCCATGCGGTACCGTCGGCCTGATCCAGGTGCCCGCCGTTCGGCAGGTCGGCACTGCGATCGAAAACTCCAATGTTATCGAGCCCCAGGAACCCGCCCGCAAACACGTTGCGCCCCTCTGGATCCTTGCGGTTGACCCACCAGTTGAAGTTCAACATCAGTCCTTGGAAGGAGCGTTCCAGGAACCGCAGGTCGGCCCGGCCCAGCTCGGTCTCAATTTTGTAGAGAAACAAGGTCGCCCAGGCGTGTACGGGAGGGTTCACATCGCTGAAGTTCCACTCATAGGCCGGGATTTGCCCGTTGGGGTGGGCATACAGGTTCCTCAGCATCAACAGAAGCTGATCTTTAGCGAAGTCGAAGTCCACCAGAGAAAGTGCGATGGTGTGAAAGGCCAGGTCCCATGCCGCATACCAGGGATACTCCCACTTGTCAGGCATGGAGATGATGTCGCTGTTCAGCATGTGGAACCAATTAGCGTTGCGGGCGCTTACGTTACCAGATCCCACCATGGGATGAGCTCCATGTTCGCTCAGCCACCGATCGAGATCGAAATAGTAATACTGCTT
>DATAQX010000163.1:0-15173 GCA_036264455.1 Silvibacterium sp.
GCCGATGCGGTGTGACTTGAATCGCCACTGTATGCCGCCGTGATCGAGTGAGTGCCGACCGTCAGATTACTGACCGACAGGCTGGCTTGCCCATTGCTGAGCGCCACGGCATTGCCGAGCACCGTCGTTCCGTCGAAGAAGATAACGCTGCCAGTGGGGGTCTTGTTACCGCCGGAGACCTGGGTGGTGAAGGTGACGGCAGTACCAGAGGCAACCTTCGACTGTGTACTCCCGACAACCACCAGAGTAGACGACGGTCCGGCACCGCTGGCACATCCGGACAAGAAGCCGAACGCCAGTGCATCGTCCGCCCCAGCGGCTTCGTCCCAGGCTTCGCGGAGAAGTGCTTCCGAACATTGCTTGCTGCTTGTCAAAGTGGTCGCGATAGGGGCGATTTTCCCTGCGGCCCTCGGTGAGAAAAAGTAGCAGAGGGCTTCTAAGGTCTGCTCAACCGCTTGTAGTACTCCGCGACTGAATCCTGATATCCTTCCGGAACCGAAAATGGCTTGCCGGTGCGAGCCGCTGTTGAAGCGTTGTCATACTGCAGCTGTAGCTCGATGCGATCGAGGGAACTGAGCACCTCGCGATGCATTTGCTCTACGATTTCAGGATTGCCGGGGAAGCGTTTGGGATCGAGCAATTGCATCTCTCTCGTCAGCGCTCGCACTTCTTTCGCAGCCTGCGGGTCGTTTTGCACCATTTGACGGAGTTGGTTCAGCTCGCGCACGCTTTGCTGGTAGAACCGCTCGCTATCTGCAGGATTACCTGAGGCATCGGCTGGAACATCCCGATGTATCGCTTGCCCATAGCGGTTGTCACCGGTGTTGATGTTGCCCAGGACATCGCCATCAGTCGCAGTTCCACCTCCGTTGCGCACGTCGCCACTGAGTAAGCCCGATCGAGCTCGCGCTTCGTCGCCGCTGGAACCATCACGCTGCAAGCCGCCCAGTTGTCTTTGGTCGGATTGTCCTCCGCCGCGCGGCTGTTGGCCCGTATAGTTTGGCTGCCTGCTGGGATCACCACGTTGACTATTCTGGCTCTGCGGTTGACCGCCACTCATCGCCTCAACCTGGCTGCGCAGCCGTTCTAGCTGATTCAGCATGGCTGTCTCATCTCCGGATTCCGCACCGCCATTCTGTCCTGTTTCTCCCTGTCCCTGCCCGAGTTTCTCTTGTCCCATGGCTTGCTGTGCCTGTCGAAGCTGCTGACTCAGCTTTTGAAGGCCCTGGGCGATCTCATTCTCGGTGCCATTTGAGTTTGGATCGATTCCGCTACGCAGCCAGTCTGCCGTTCTCTGCACATGATTATCGAGATCGGTTTGGTCCATCTCAGTCAACGCATCGCGCAGCTTCTGCGACACTCCGCGCAGGTTCGGTGCCATCTCCCGCGCCGTGTCACGAAGGTTACTCTGCAGCCTTGATAGATCATTGGAGAGTTGCTGCCGCTCACCGGCGAGCTGATCACGCTGGCGGAGCTGCTCCAGCATGCGATCCCGATCCATCTGCCCATTTGCCGCGTCATCCGTCGCATCGGCTTGGCCTTGCTCGCCCGCGAGTTTGTTGATTCGGTCTGACTGGGTTCGTTGTTCCTGAGTCAACCGGTCGGCTTCGTGCGAGAGCGAATTCAGCTTGCCGGATGCAAGCTGCTGCTGTGTGCCACCCAAAAGATTTGCCGCCTCGCGCAGCTGGTCAGCAGCCTGGCGGGCCGCATCCACGCCCTGCTGCGGACTGCCGCTGCGCTTCATCGCCTCGCCCGCCTGGCGCAGACGGCTCAGAGCCTGCTCGATGCGTTGGTCTGAATTTCGCGCGCCGGACTGGCTGCCTGCTTGTTGTTGCCTGGACGTCTGAGATCCGCTCTGCGACGATGTACTCTGCTGCTGCGAACCAGCTTGCCCTGAAGAAGACGCTCCACTTGAGCTTTGCTGTCCATCCGGCTGCTGGCCCTGATTGTTCTGCGCCAGTTGCTCCATCTGCCGCTGTAGTTGTTCAGCCTCACGTCGCAACATTTCCTGCTGCCAGCGCTCCTGAAAACTCTGTTGCGGACTGTGCTGCTGGTTCGCTAAATCCTGCTGGCGCCTGGCCAAAGCATCGAGCTTCGCAAGAGCATCCTCTACATCTTTCTGATGCTGCTCTGCTGGAGACGTGTTCTGTGCTGTTTCATACTGGTTCTTCTCAGTGTCCAGCTCAAGGTCGAAGAGGCTGGCCAGGTCACGTCCTGCACTGTTGACGCCACCACCCCCACCGCCACCCTGCTGCCCGAAGGCAACTTTAATCTGGCGGAAAGTTGCCTCAGCATGAAGAAGCGCCTGCAGCGCCTTCTGCTCCAATGGAATAGCATCCTTCCATTGCATTCCCTTCAGCTTGTCAGCGGAAGGAGCCATAGTGGCGGCCGCCGTCTGCATATCCTTTTCAAAACCGGTGAACTCTTCGTTGGCCTGGGAAAGATCGCGGCTCTCCATACGTGCCGAGAGCGCCATTACCTGGTCACGCAGCTTTTGCTGCGCGTCTGAGAGGAACTGCCCTTGCGCCGCTGCATCCTTCGGTGTCGCGGACTTGTCGTTCTGCTGTTTCCAGGTCGCGGCAATCAGCTCTTTCTCGCGCTTGGAGATCTCGATCTGGTTATTCTGCCCGCCACCGCCCCCTCCACCGCCAGCCATTTGCTGCGACTGTGAAAACTCGCGCTCGAATGGGTCAGCCTGGATGAAGGTAATGTCTGTGCGTGACTCAGCATGCCCATCCTTCGCGGTCGCATAAAGACTCACTAGATCGCCGGGCACCAGCTTGAGGTCTTCGAGCGGCAGCGTGTAAGAGCCGTCGACATTCTTTTCTCCGGACTTTTTGAGCAGACTCACGTCACGATCCGCGCCGCCATTCACGGAGTAATGCAGGCGAACGTCGTTCAGCCCAAATTGATCAGCTGCCTTGACACCAACCGTTACCTCTTCAATCGGACTGGCACGGTAATCGGCGCCGGGACGGTTGATGGCAACCTCCGGAGGCATCGCCTTTTCCGTAGCAACAAAGTAGTCCTCTGACAGCCTCACAGGCTGGCCTCCGTCCATGGCGACGACATGATAAGCGCCATCCTTCTCCATGTGGATCGTGCCCTGATACCTGCTTCCGCTGCCATCCTTCAGCTGAATTGTCTCTCCGTCATCGAGTGTGAGTTGACCATTCTTCAAAGGATGATCCATCTCAATCTCGATTGCGGCATTCGTTCCTTCGATAGCGCGCAGGTCGCCGGAGTGCTCTTCGGTGACCGGTTTCATCCCGGTCCACTTCGGATACTGGTACGTCACTCGGATGCCCTTCACAGCGGGAAGGTCCACAACACGCACTTTGTAGTGTGGTGAAAGCAGCGGACCAGCCGCCACGTAGTATTCAACGTTCTCCGGCAGGCCGGCAAAAATGAACTGATACGTTGCCGCGCCGCCCGCATCAGGTTGCGGCTGCATGGTTACTGGCTCCCACCCGTTTGTGCTCCGGTAACGAGCGAAGATCTGTGTCTTTTCCGGCCTCATGCCGAGTACGCGCGCCGTGATCAACTGGTCGCTGTTTCGCCGCACGACAACGTCGCCGGGAGTTACCACGATCGAGTAGAACGGAGTCGCATTCTTCTTTGCCCCGGTCCACAGCAGTGAAGCGCCATAGCCCAGATAGCCGGGCCCGGCAGCGATTGTCCATGCCAGCACGCTGAGGCATGCGACTCCGGCGCCGCTCAGCGCAAAAAGTCGGTTATCTGAAACCAGAGAGGACGGTTTCACATATTGTGTCTGCGATAGAGTGTCGGCAGCCAGCAGTTCGAGAAACGGGTTGCTGTCGTGATTGCGTTCACGTTCATGGAAAGTCGTGAGCCGTTGTTCGAACACAGGGTATGCCGCTTCGGCCCGGCGCACCGCATGCGTTCGCGTCAGGCGGATGAGCGGAAGGGCAATGCCGAACGCGCCAGCTGCAGCGAGCGCAGCGAAGAGTGCCAGACGTGCTCCCGCGACACCATGCGATGGAAAGGCGAAATGATTGAGGAACAGCACCAGTGCAACCGTGACAGCGAGCGCCGTGCCCGTAAAGATCGCAGCACCACGCAGCCACGCTCTCAACCGCAACCTCTGCTGCAGTCGAGCAATGTGGGAATTGAGCTCATCCCGCCTGCTCATGCTTCCTCCCGCTGCGTACTCATGTAGCGGCTGGCAAGCGTCGCCTCGGCCAGCGCCACTACCAATGCAAGCAGCATAACGTACCACCATAGATTCACTCGGCGATATTTGACGTCATCAAGCACGATTGTCTCTGCCGGCACGCCTCGCGCGTTGTTTCCACTCCAGAGTTGCTGTACGTCCTGAGGGATCGGCTGCAGGTCCGACTCGCGGCGATCAGGATTCACACCAATGACCGCATCCTGTCCATTTGCAAATCGAACATGATAGAAACCGGCGCGTTGCAACCGAAAAGTTTGCATCGTTCGGGCCTCGCTGAGTGAGAGCGGCCTGCGCCCGTCCGGATCGATTACTTCTACGTTAGCGACCTCGCCGGCAGGAGTGGCCGCAGAGCGAAGTTGCACGAACGAATCGACGCGTTGAGATCCGCCGAGCCGCTCATGTCCTGAAAGATAGCGAGCAGACTTGTCGATGAACGCGACAAAAAGAGGATGGAGTGGCAGGTTGTTCGTCAGGTTTTCCAGCCCTGATGTGAACAGCAGCACGTGTCCCTCGCCCGACTGTTTGTCCAACAGAAGCGATGTCCCGTCACTCAAACGGGCGGCCACGCGCGCCTGTCCCGGATCGACAGATGCGGCATAGAAAAACTTCGTCTCCGCCCAACCTCCGTTGTCACGCCCGGGCTGTTCCTGCGCGAGCGCCGGATGCGTGAAGTCCACCTGACTGACGGTCGCGGCGGCGGTTCCCATGCGAGCGTAGTCATGCACTTCCTTAACATCAGTTCCCCAGAGGGGAATGGGCGCTCGTCGCCCCGAGTTCGTGCCAAGAGCAATGAGAACGCCTCCTCCTTTGGCAACATATTGCGTAAGCGTGTGCTCGAAAATCGACGGCAGCGGTCCAGTATCTGACAGGACCACGAAACTGAACTTTGAGGGATCGAGATCCGTAGTTTGTTCCGCAAGCACAGATTGCAACAGGAAGGATCCCGCTCCTGCCGCGGCCAGAGCAGCACCAAAGTACGGCGCAGATCGGCTATCGTTCGACGCATGAACGAACAGCACCCGCTCAGGGTCCGATCGGCGAATCACGAAGAGGCTTGCATCATCCGCTGGAAAGGCGTCGCCTGCTTCAATTCGTACCTCACACCTGTTGAATCCGTAGCCTACGTCAATCGGAGCGAACTCCACGACCGTACGCCCATCGGCCGGAACGTTCACCTTATGTGTTGCGATCGGCTTTCCATTAACCACCAGCGATACCGTCTTCTCTGCGGCCGGAGTGCCGAAACCAGCCACAACTGCCTGTACGCGTGATCGCTTCGGGTCTTTCGGGTCGGCGAGTTCAGCCGGCGCACTTATCCGCTCAATCGTCCAGTTGGGGGGCGCTGTGCCCTTCGCCACATCATGGAGCACGAGTGTCGCGTTCGGCGGCAACATCATCTCAGCAAAGTTCGCAGGCATGGCGGTACGCTGCATGTCGCTAAAGAGATGCAGATCGATCGGCCTTTGCGCCGTTGCCGCCATCGCGCGGATGCTTCGCCCCAATTCGCCGAAGTTCGCGTGCCCGTCTCCTGGCTGGATGCCCTCGAGAGCAGAGCGCACCTGCGCCTCATCGGCAATCGGTTGCGTGAGCATCTCGATCTGCCCTCCGAGCGCAATCACTTGCGCCTTTTGCGACGGAGGCTTCGCGGCCAGCAAAGCAAGTGCTTGTTGTTTCGCGTCTGCGAATCTCGTTCCTGCCTGCATGCTGAAGGAGTCATCGAGCACGATCAGTAGTTCATGATCCCTGGTAGCCGTTGCGGGTCTCCGCACAAAGGGCTCCGCAAACGCTAACACCACCAGCAGCAGCAATGCGGATCGCAGCGCAAAAAGCAACAGGTATCGTAACCGCTGATGTCGTGTGGAACTCTGAATACCGCGTTCGAAGAACATCAGCGAGCTCACCGGTCGCGGGGTGGTCACATGCTTGCGCAGCAGATGTACGAAGACCGGCACGCCCAGCGCTGCCAGACCTGCCAGAAACCACGGCGCCAGAAGACCCATCAGTTCCCCGCATGCCGCAGCGAAAGATATTCGCGCAATGCTGTGTCAAGTGGTTGATCGGTGACGAGCAGGTGATAGTCCATCCCCGCTCCCCGCGTGCGCGAGCGAAGCTGCTCGATATGTGCCCGCATCTTCGTGCGATAGATCGTCTTGGTGTATTCGGGGATAACCTCCATCTCTCGATCGGTTTCAAGATCAACTAGGATCACCGGTCCCTTGAGTTCAGGGCTTATTTCCTGGGGATCGAGAATATGAAACAGAACTACATCGTTGCCATGAAAGCGGAGAGGTTCAATGATGCGCACAATCGTCTCCGGTTCCTCGTAGAAATCGGAGATCACGACGACGATGCCGCGCCGGTGCAGTAATGCCTGGAAATGGCGTAGCGGCTTCCCATAGTCCGTCCGCGCATGTGGCTCCGCTCGCTCGAGTCCCGCAAGGAGTCGCATCAGCTGGCCCTGCCGCGTCGATGGCCTGATATAGTCTCGTACCTCGTCGTCGAAAACGATCAGGCCTGCAGCATCTCGCTGGTTGCGGATTGCGAGATAGAAGAGCGACGCGGCCATGAAACGTGCATAGTCCATCTTCGACGGTGGCCTGGATGTGTACTGCATGGAATTGCTCGCATCGAGTAGCAGGGTTACCTGGCTGCTCGTCTCACCACGATACCGCTTCAAATAACAACGCTCGGTGCGCGCGAACAGATTCCAATCCACATGGCGAAGGTCGTCGCCGGGACTGTAAGCGCGATATTCAGCGAACTCCTGACTGAAGCCGAAGTCCGGTGATCGATGCAGGCCGGCGACGAAGCCATCCACAACTGTCTTTGCCAGCAAGTCCAGCGAAGTTATG
This sequence comes from Silvibacterium sp., assembly GCA_036264455.1. Taxonomy (GTDB): domain Bacteria; phylum Acidobacteriota; class Terriglobia; order Terriglobales; family Acidobacteriaceae; genus Silvibacterium. The sequence goes on from DATAQX010000163.1 coordinate 7,048, forward strand.
CCTGCAAGAACGCCGGGATCGAGGAAGCGCTGCATCAGTTGTCCTTTGGGCGTGGCACTTGGGCGATGAGCCGGTTAAGAATTTCGTCCGCGTCGATCCTTTCGGATTCGGCGTGGAAATTCAGCAGAAGCCGGTGTCGCAGCACCGGAACCACCAGCGCGGTGATGTCGTCGTAAGTTACGTGATAGCGCTTGCGGGAAAGCGCTCGCGCCTTTGCAGCCAGCACAATGAACTGTGCCGCTCGGATGCTTCCTCCGTAATTCACATATTTCTTCACGAAGTCAGGCGCGCTCCCGCTGTTGTGCCGTGTTGCGCGCACCAAACCCACCACGTACCGCGCGAGCGTGTCAGCGATTGGCACCATGCGTACGAGCTGCTGAAAATCGAGCAACTCCTCAGCCGATGTCACCGGTTCGATCTTCGCTACGCGTGTGGTCGTCGTCATATCAACGACTTTGAGTTCATCTTCGGTGCTCAGATAATCCAGAATGGAGTTGAAGAGGAATCGGTCTAACTGAGCCTCTGGCAGCGGGTATGTGCCTTCGAGTTCGATAGGGTTCTGCGTTGCCAGTACGAAGAATGGTGCCGGAAGCTGATAAAGGTGTCCGCGCACCGTGCACGAATGTTCTTGCATGGCCTCAAGGAGGGCAGCCTGTGTCTTTGGAGGCGTGCGGTTGATCTCATCGGCGAGAAGAATGTTGCCGAAGATGGGGCCTTTCACAAAAGTCCATTTACGATGGCCGGTCGCCAGGTCCTCTTCAATAATGTCCGTGCCGGTGATGTCCGAAGGCATCAGGTCGGGCGTGAACTGAATGCGCCGGAATTCGAGGCCCAGCGTGTCGGCGATTGTCCGCACCATCAGAGTCTTTGCCGTGCCGGGCAAGCCGGTCAGCAGGCAGTGACCACCCACAAAGAGCGCGATCAGTACCTGCTCCAATACCTCATCCTGGCCCACGATTACTTCGCGCACCTGCTTGAGGATGCCCTGATGCACCGCGTGGAAGCGTTCGACCCGCTGTTGGAGTTCCGCTGCATCCGAATTCAGCTCGGCAAAAATAGCCATCCGTCGCGTCCTCGTCAGTTCATTTTTCCTGATGCTTGATTCAACTCGAGCAACATCTTCTGCGCCGGGCGGTAGCCGGGCGCAGCTTCAAGTGCCGCAAGTACGCTTTCCTGGGCCTTGTCCTTCTGCCCTGCCGCGAGATATGCCTGCGCCAGATGAAACTCTGCACCGGCCTTGTCCATTGGACCTAATGCCACGACCGCCGCATATTCGCGAATCGCGCCGTCATATTGCTTCTGCGCATACAACAAATCGCCAAGCCGGCGATGCAGCTCCTCATCTTTGACCGGATAAATATAGTTCACGCGTTCGAGTGTGGCAGCCGCTTTAGCCGGCTCCCCAGCTGATTCTTCGAGCGTTGCAAGCCTCTTCAACACCGCGGGATCCTGACCACCCTCGTTTTCATATGCGGTCAGTACCGCTGCCTCAGCCTTCGTGTCGCCCTTGTGCTTATATGCATCCGCCATCAATGCATACACATTTGCGTCTTCGACGTATTCGGGATACATCGCCAGCGTTGCGGGCCCTTGTGCCACAACGGCGTCATACTGTTTCTGTTCGGATGCTGCCACAAGCGCCTTCAACTTTTCTCGCCAGTCGTTGAAGCGCGCAGCTTCCGCACCGTACTTCCTTTCAATCCACGCAAAGTATTGCTTATCGAATTCCTCCGGCGTCAACCCGAGGTCCTGTTGAACCACCTGCGGCGTCGTTTTCAGCTGAGCGTAGGAATGAATCATCGCCAGCAGCTTTTCATCGCTCCATCGTTCCTCCACAAAATCGCACATGCTGCCGGCCTGAAAGTACGACACGATCACTTGCGATGGATACTCGGGAAATACAAAACCTCGGTCGAGCTTAACGATCGGCAGCAGCTTCTTATCGCGAATGGCGACCAACACGTCCGGCGTGAGGCGGTCGGCCCACTCCGACGAGTGCGCGCCCTCTTCATGCACCGCCAGGCCTTCAGTGAACCAGCGCGGCACGCGATGGTTGGTAGCGGTAAGAACATAGACATGGCTCATTTCATGCCATAGGGTTGAGCCCCAGTTAAGATCTCCGGGCCTGAGTGCCGATGGACTGTCCATGGCCACGACTTCCCCGAAGGTAACTCCGAGTGCACCGAGCCCCGGCATTCCCGTTGTACGCACAGCAAAGTCCTCGTGGTCCGGATAAAGTTCCACCTGCACCGGCCCTGGCAGCTTCATGCGATACTTCTTGTCGTAGGTCGCGATAATCGTATGCAACTCGGACTGTATGTACGGTTGCAACAGGTTGGCCTCGGTCTTCTTCAGCTTCAGAATCGTTGATTCGTCGCGAATTGTTTCAAAGTTCTTGTAGCTATCGAGCAAACGCAGGCTATTGACCGTCGCAGCGTTGCGATAGCCGTTGTGATAGCTCAACTCCAGCTCCTTCATCGGCTCGTCTTCTTTGCCAAGCCGCATCAGATCAATGCCGAGCGCCGAATGAGCGCTCCAGAGCTGGGGATTAGCCTCGATTGCCTTCCGATAATAGGCGGCGGCATCCTCGTAGCGGTAATGCAGTTCGAGTTGGTCCGCTACCACTGCATAGGCCTCGCCGTAACCCGGATTGACCGCAACAATCTTTGCGAACCATGCAGCCGGAGAGCGATCGGCAAGCAATTCAGCAGCCGCGTGAATCGCCATCGCATCCAGCGCATCATCCTCGAGCGCGATCGCCTTGTCCGCTTCAGCGAGAGCCGGCTCGCGGTCATCATTCTGGAGAGCGAGACTGGCCATCAGTTCATGCGCTTCGGGGAGTTTTGGATCGAGTGCGATCGCCTTCGCCGCGTATTCCGTCGCTTTTCCGTCAAAGGTGTCTGCAGAAACAATCGCGAGTCCCAGATATGCCGGAGCACTCGATGGATCTCTTGTCATTGCTTCACGGAAAAGGTCCGCTGCTTCGCGGTTGTTGAAACGCTCGTGTAACAACATTCCCCAACGCACTTTGTATAGAGCGCTGCTGCTTTCCGGCTGCGTCGCCAGGCGGAACTGCTCGTTCGCCTGCTGCCACTCTTCCAGCCCCCAGAACCCCTCGGCGCGGGCGTATGCATCGCTGCTGCGCGTTAAGCGCTCGAAGCAGGCTTGTGCCTCCGCGCTATGCCCATGTTTGCGAAGTGACCAGCAGTCTGCGGGCGATGCCGCAAATACATATGCTGTCGATGCGCACATCTGCAGCAACAGAAGAGCTGGCGCGAGCTGTTTCATTTGTCGAGATCCTCCTGCACCTTCGCAAGTTCCAGTAGTGCTGCCGTCAGCTGTTTCTTGTAGTCGTCAGGATCCATTGCTGCTTTCTGATACTTCAGTGTGTCGATTTTCTGTTCTAACTCCTCCTTCTTTTCCAGCAACGCGCGTTTCGCCGGATCATTTGCTGCCTGCTGACTTGTACCGAGCCGCAGCAGCGTGAAGCTCGACATGAGCGCACCCTGACCATTGCCAGCTTTGCGCACCGGCGCGCCAGTGCCGGTGTCGTCAAAAACTGCATGTTCGGTAGCCAGCCGCTTCTGCGAGTCATAAAAAGCCGCCGTCTTTTTCGTCGCGTAGATGAAAGCTTCCATGGCGCTGATGGAATCGCTCTTATCGGTATCGGCTTCAGGGTCCTGCAATGCCTCAACCCAGTACCGCACGAAGATCGTAGCGTTCTTTTCCGTGCCCGATTTGGTCGCCGCGATCACCGCGCGTCCCGGCCGCTCAAGGGCTGGGACAACACCACCGCTCGCGCTGGTTGTGTCAACAATCAGCTGGCGTCTCGCCTGAATGCGATTGCACATCGCCGCGATCTCGCCAGCGGTCACGTCTGGACCCACCAGGTTGAACTTGTACTCAATGCCATCGAACGAACCGTGGCCTATCAGAATGAGCACAAAGTCATCGTCCGCCCTGGCCTCGCGCGCCACCCCGTCAAGCGTCTCTCTTAGTTGAGATGCGGTAGCCTGCTTGCCGGTGAGTGTGTAGACGTGCGCAGTGCTGCCGCCAGTCTTGAATACTCTATCCAGATCCTGCGCCGCCGCCGTGAAGCGCTGCTCGTAATCCGGCTCTCCGCCCAGCCCGGCGACGGTAACGTAGTACACCGCGGCACGCGACTGGAGAGCCAGCGCAAGAAACACGGAGAGAACTGGCAGTCGTCTCAAGCCGCGCTTCATACCACACCCCATTTGCGCCGCAAGAGCCACTCGGCAATCGGCAGCCCAAGCAGCAATACGAAGACGACCGGCATGTTCCACAACTCATTTGTGGTCCGAACAGAAATGCCCGCTTCGGAATACGCAATATCACGGGGCAAGTTCTTCAGATCGGAAGGTTCCCAGTAACGTCCGCCGGTCTGCGATGAGAGCTGCTCGAGCAGTGTCCGATTTTGCTCAACGTGAAAATTCTCGGCGATGCCATCCTCACGCTGGAAGGTGAGTACATCACTACCGAGCTCCTCCGGCTGAGCTCCCGCAGACGCAGCCGTGACCTCAGCCAGATATGCCCCTGGTTTTTCTGCGGTCCATACCGCCTGATACAAACCCGGCGTGTCCCGCGATGGCGTGAGATCGACAAGCGTATTAGTGCCCTCCGGCCCCACTATGTTTGCTGTAACGTGTGCATCTGACGTGGGCTGAAATTGGCGGTCATGCACCTGCACCGAAAACTGCACATGTCCTTCATCCATCAACACGCGCTGAGGTATGGACGCTGTCACGGGACCGGGAGAATCCGCCACCAGCCAGCGCAGTAGCTGCTGCCAAAACAAATCGTGGGACGGATCGCCCAACGCTTCACTCATCTGCCAGCGCCATGTGCCGCCGGTCGCCATAATCGCAGTGCGTCCGTGGCCGTAATTCTGGGTAATCAGCAGCGGCAGCCTGCGATGTCCGGCGTTCATTTGCACCAAAACACTCGCGCCCGGTTTGGGAGACCCCGCGTCCTCATAGTCGGCGAGATAGGTCAGTTTTTTCCAGCGGTCAGCGTTCTTTGCCGGATCATCCAGCAACCGCGTAATGGGCGAGTCCACGCCCGCCGCAGTGAGTTCCACTGTTGCCGAATTGCGATGGAAGTTGTTGCGGCCCGGAGGAAGAAAGGTCGGCAGCAGGTCGTTCATGCTTGACGCGCCCCAACCGCCGTCGCTCAGCGATGAACGTCCGCCCAGGAAGAGAACACCACCGCCGCGCCGATCGACATATTCGCGCAGTAACTCCTGCTGCAGAGGTGTGAAGTAGTCGGCATCGACAGAACCGATGATGATGCCTGCATAGTCGAATAGATTCTCCGGTCGCACGGGAAAACCATCCGCCAGTTCGCTGGGATCACTTATGCCTTGCCGATAGACCTTGTTCTCACTTGTGCGCAACATCGTGACAAACTGTACTGTTGGATCATCCTCTTCCGCGCGCCGGATGAACTTGAACTCCCAGCGCGGTTCGCCTTCGATGTACAGAATCCGCCGTTTGGTGTCGGTTACCAGCAGAGGCTGCGTCATCGCATTGTTATCTGGATTTTCCTCGCCGGCGAGCGGCTCGATTTCAAATCGAAGACTCTTCGCGCCAGCCGTACCAGCGGAAAAGAACAGCTGTTCCGTCTGCAGGACTCCATTGGGTGCCAGCATTACCTCGCGCGCTGCCAGCCTCTTATCCCCGTCGCGCACCGTGAGCGTTGCCTTCTGACCGGCGAATCCATCCTGTTTAAAGCTGAGCGTCGCGGTCAGTCGAGCATTGAGGATCGCGCTCGAAACAACACTCACGTCCTCCAGTTCCACGTCATGCGCTCTGTTCACTTTGCCAAATCCCACCGTATGGACAGGCAAGCGTCGATTTCTTAGCGACTGCAGGGCATCGATCCCGATCCCTGATCCGCTCATGCCGGCCGTGTTCTCTCCGCCGTCGCTGAGCAGCACGATCGCGCCAATGGGAAGGTCTGCAGTCTCTGCAGCGAGCTGCTTCAGCCCATCCCCAATGTGCGTCGCCGTTTGCACGGGCAGGAGTTGGTCCAGCCGATCCAACTGCGTGACTCCATTTCCAAGCCGATAGAGACGTACCTGAAAGCGTTTCTGCAATCCGGATAGAATTCCGTCCTGAAGCGCGGCAGTAGCTGCAGCCTCGCGCGTTTTGCCATCGCTGTCCGCGACCGCCATGCTGCGCGAGTCGTCCACCACTACCGCGACGATGTTCTGTTGCGAGCTGAGCGCTGACACGGTCATTGCGGGCTGCCACAGCAACAGCAAGATGAGTGCCACGCAGGCCGATTGCATTCCCCATATGGCCCAGGCCCGCCAGGTCTGCATCTTGGGCGAGGCATCACGCAGCCGCCGGCGAACCAGCGTGGCGAGTCCAACCGAAAACCCAAGGATCAGCACTGGCAGCAGCCATTTGGGCCACGTTGAGAGCAGCACAAATCGTCCTTTGGTAAAGACCGGGCTCGAATATTTGAAGAGAAATTGAAACATTTACGCGGAGCCCTGAATAAAGTCGTGTGTACCTGCTGCAACTTCGCTCGCCTCTTAACTACGGGCGAATCTAATGCGTCATGCCATAGATTATGTAATCGAGCCCTACCCGAAATGCCATCGATGCAAAGGGTTCCGGATAATTCGGGTCGTCGGCCCACTCCCACGCGTCGCCCAGGTGCATGTTATGGCAAATAGCAACGATGATCCGCCCTTTGTCATCGCGGATCGCTCGCCACTTGGGCTGATAACCGTCTTTCTCATACGTGCGTCCGGTGCGAATCCACTGCTCGCCCGGAATTTGCATCTTGTCATCCACGTCGTAGAGCGTATCGAAGATTTCGTCGCCGCTGGCAAGATCCTCGACTGGGCGGTCAGGCAGCACCTGTCGCATGCCGTTCATGAAGTTCTCCCAATCCTCGGTCCCGTGAAAGTCATCCACCATCAGAAAGCCGCCCTTCAGCAGATACTCTCGTAGCCGCTTTGCCTCCTCGTCAGTAAAAGACCATAGGTGTACCTGCACTGCATAAATCCATGGGTAGTTGAAGATTTCGTCATTGTCGAGTGTGACCACCTGCTCCGTAGGGCGGCCATCAATGCGGGTCAGCCGGTGCATGGCGATAAGAAATTGACGGTCAGCCTTCGGATAGTCGCGTGACCAGGCAAAACGGCCCCAGTATCCATAATGTCCATAGCTGCCGAAGGCCTGCATATTCACGTTGTAGGCCAGGCGCGACCAGTAGAATTCAGCTTTGACGTTGGTAGGAGAGTCGTCATTGCCAAAGCCGAAATCAGCAACCCGCTGGTAGCCTCGCAAACCCACGCAGCAGGCGGCAATCACTGCCGACACCAGTGCGATCTGCCAGAGCTTCATCCGGACCTCCGCGAAGGGAGTTGTGGGGCGAGAGTACCAGAAACACCAACTGCGCTGTCTAAATAGACGAAGAGAACCGGTCGCTTGTCACTTCCTGGCTCTTGTCTTCGCTCTTTTGCACGTGAGAGGATGCACGCACGCCGGGCTGCGGCCCATTTATTAGACATGTCTGTGCAACGTCGCGACTTACTCAAGCTCGGCGGTATGGCTCTGGCGCAGCGGGGGATGGCGCGTCTGCCACTTTTCGCCCAAACGGGCACGGCGGTGTCTCCGGCCAAGGCAGGCTACACGCTGCGCATCGCCCCCGCGACCGTCGAGCTCGACCGCTCGCATATCCTCTCAACCATCGGCTACAACGGCTCCGCCCCCGGGCCTGTGCTAAGGATGCGCGAGGGCAAACCAGTCACGGTTGACGTCATCAACGATACGGACTCTCCAGAGTTCGTGCACTGGCATGGGATGCTCATTCCGGCCGAGGTGGATGGTACTGAAGAAGAAGGCTCGCCTGCGGTGTCGCCGCATGGCCGTCGCCGTTTTCAGCTCACACCCGGGCCAATCGGAAGCCGCTGGTATCACTCCCATGCCATGGCAATGGAGGACCTCCACAAAGGCTCGTATACCGGCCAGTTCGGCTTTGTTTATGTCGAAGGAGGCAACGATCCGGGCCAGTACGATCAGGAGCTCTTCCTTGCTCTGCGCGATTGGGAGCCTTTCTTCACCAGCGTCATGGAAGATGACGACGACGAT